>JBBQGJ010000019.1:0-36636 GCA_038322925.1 Mycobacteriales bacterium | reverse complement strand
GGTAGAGCGGGCGGCGCTGCTGACGGAGGGGCGGGCGGCGGCTTTGACAGTGGGGCGGGCATCGGCGTCAGCCAGATCGATCACGTCGCACTCACCCAGCCGTTCGACCGGTTCGACGAGGCGGCGCTGTTCTACCGCTCGGTGCTGGGACTGCAGACCCAGCACAGCTCCGAGATCGCCGCACCGTTCGGTCTGGTCCGCAACCGCGCGGTCGCGGACCCCAGCGGAGCCGTCCGCATCTGCCTGAGCGTGTCCGTGCTCCGGCGGGGCAGCGAATGGCAGCCCGGCGTCACCGATCCGCAGCACATCGCCTTCGCCACAGCAGACGTCGTGGCCGCCACGCGTGCCGCGGCGGAGGCCGGCGCGCCGGTGCTGCGGGTCCCGGACAACTACTACGACGACCTGGACGCCAGGCTGGCACCGCCGGCGGAGCTCCTCGAGGCCATGCGCGAGCTCGGCGTGCTGTACGACCGCAACGCCGACGGCGAGATCCTGCACCTGTACACCGAGGTGCTCGGCGGGCGGGTGTTCTTCGAGCTGGTGCAGCGGATCGGCGACTACTCCGGGTACGGCGAAAGCAACTCCCCGATCCGGATGGCCGCCCACCGCCGGCAGCGAACCGGGGCCGGGCAGCACGCGGGGTAGCCTTGAGCCGGGACGGAACCCGCAGTGCTCCTCAACGGCGTGGCAGCCACCACCAGGCTCCGCCACCGAACGAGACGAGCAGCCAAGGGAGCAGCCATGCCGACCATCCGGGAACGGCTGAGTGATTGCCTGATCCGGTTCGGCGCCGAGCGGGCGCTGGATCGGCAGGAGTTCGAGCGAAGTCTGGCCGCCGTTCCCGCCGACAGTCCCGGGTACGCGCAGGCCACGCGCGTCGCCGGGACAGCCCGGCTGTACGAGACCGCTGTGCTCTGGGTCGGTTGGCGGCTGCGCCCGAGACATTTCGAGCTCCGGTAATTCACCGACGCTGCGGAGCGTCGTGGCGGCGTCGATCAGCGCATCCACCGGGACGCGTGAACTTGATCAGCGCACCACCCTCGCCGCCCAACCGATCCACGATCGGTTGGGCATCAGATGCCGTCGTTGGGTAACTCCGGGACCAGGTTTTCGTGGTCGTTGGCTCCGGCGACATGGCGCCCGGCAATGTAGCCGAACGTCATCGCAGGACCGATGTTGATTCCACCGGACGGCTAATGCCCGCCCATGACGTTCGCCTGGTCATTTCCGCGACATACAGACCTTCGATGGGCCGACCGGCGGAATCCAGCACACGCGCGTTTCTCGACATCACCAAATGCGTGATCGTCCGCGACATTAATGCTCCGTCGGGCGTCCGCAGCCGAAATTGCGTGCATCACCATCGCGCTCAGACATTGAATTCTTCGGGCTCGCTCACTCACAGGCGCTTGTAGCGCTCTATCAGATCTATTTCGCCCTGGATCTGGGCGCGCTCAAGAGCGTGATGGTGATGTTTACAAGTCTCTGGGTTGCGCACCGCGGCGAACCACACAGTCAATGGCCAATTCAGCCCGATGAACCCGGCGGTTGAGAGACCGTGGTCTCCGGAGGTTGCCGCGACACCGTGTCTGCGGAGGTAATAGCGTTTGGCGAGAAAAACTCCGATTCCGAAGTAAGTGAGCGCGAGAACCGCTAGGAACCAACCAATCGCAATACGCCTGCCTTTCTGAGATCGTCAATGACGAGCTCCGGAATTTCCCCACTGACCCGCGCCCGCATGCCCCGCAGCGACCCCTCGTTGTTCGATGCTCCCCCCGACCGCGGCCGTAGCCTCGATTGCTTCGGGCCCTGCTGGGTTCAGTGTGTCGAGGTGTCCCGTGATGCGTCATGTCCCTGCTGTTCGGGACATGACGGCGGTTCCCGATTGCGCCGTACTGTGATAATCCGGTCGTGGCTGTCGCTTCGTCGGTGCCCTGGACGTCGTCCGGGTTGCTGGGCTGGCGTGCGCGCCGAGGGCCGCCGTCGCTCGTGGCTCCGGGGGGACGTGGACGGGGTCGATCGAACGGGCCCTCTTCGTGGTGTTCGGCCTGATCGTCGTGAACGATGTTGTAGTTTCGATGGCCTGGATGGCGCAGGCTGTCGAAGTGTCCGGGGGTGTCGGACGCGTTGCGATCCTGCTGTCCGTGGCCGCGTTGGTCGGTTCCGCGATTGCGATCCTGTTCGGGTACCTGCGACCCGGCCTGGTGTATGTCACCGCGGGCATGGTCGTTGGAGCGCAACTGGCCTTCGCCTGGGCGACGCCGGAATCGTCCGGACTGCCCGGGACGTGGTGGGCATGGCAGCTGATGATCCCTGTGTGCGTGCTGATCTGCGCCGCGCAACCGCTGCCGGCGGCGGTCCCGGCGCGTGCGGTGGCCCTGGCGGCGTACACGGTTCTCCAGCTGTCCCCGGCCAGCGGGCCGGGAGCACGGGATCCGTGCCACGGTCTCGGCCCTGTCCTGCTCTTGTCTCTGCGCGGTGGTCGCGCTCGTGACGGTACCGGCGTCGCGCCGGACGGCCGAGGTGTCCGACGCGACGAATCGCGCGCGGCTCGGCGCGGTCTCTGCCCGGCGGGGTGCGGGTGCGGGTCATCGACGACGGCTGCGGATTCGACACCGACCGGGTCAGCACAGGAAGGCTGGGCTACCGCTTCTCGATCCTGGGGCGGATCGCCGACGTCGGCGCCAGTGCGTCGGTCGCCTCGACCCCTGGCAGTGGAACCACGGTCGGGATCGACTGACCTCGCAGGAGATGTCCCGTGATGCGTCGAGCCGATTGACCGATCTGCCGGGACCAGGACGCGGCTGATCACCGGCGGAGTGGTCCCGATGTTGCTGTTCCTGCTCATCCAGGGTGGCTTGAACTATCCGCGACTGGCAGACCTGACGGCCGCGCTGGTCGGTGCCGTCGCCGCCGCGGCGATCACCCCGGGGGCGTTGACCTCGGCGCGGGTTCGGCTGATACCCGGCTGGATGTCCGCCGCGCTGATCCTGACCGCGCTGTGTGCGACCGTCGCCGGCGGCTCGGAGCTGCAACGCGACGGAAACGTGGAAATCGCCTACTTCGCGGCCGGAGCCGGTGGGCCGGCCTGGCGTTGTCGCGTTCTTCCGACCGCCCTGGGAGTCGATCACCAGCGGCATCGCGGTCACCGCGGCCGCTGCGGTCATGGTGAACCCCGCTGGGCTGAAGTGGCGAGCGGATGCGCTGGATGGATCCCGGATGGGACACCATGGAACAGGCACTGCCGGCGGTGTTGTCCAACCTCATCGCGGTGGCTGCCGTGCTCGCGGTGCGGGTCACGATCGACCGGATGAGCCGGGACGTGTTCTGGAACGAGGAGATGCAGCGGCAGGCCGTTACCACGCAAGCGCATGCACACCGGGTGGGTTTTCACCCGCACGATGCGCGCCGCGGGTCAGCTTCCCGCCGATCTGATCTCCCGGCTGCTCACTGCCGCGCTGGAAGACGCCCCGCCCGTCCGGACAGTCCTGTCCATCTCCGGAGCACCGGGCGAGGTATCCGCGAGCCTGTTCGTAACACCAGCACCGACGGGCCAAGAACTGCGGTCCATCGCCGACGCTGCCGCCGCCGGCGTGGTCGACGGGTCAAGGTTCCTGCTGGTCCGACTCACCGTCACTGCCGAGATGTCACCACAACAGGGGACTGTCCAACAACCCGCCCGCACGGTTGGCTCAACCCGGTGACAACCCCGGAGTCAGAGATTCCCGCAACGCGGGAGTCCACGGACCTGCCTCTACGCCTGGCCGCCGTTGATGACCACCCATACTTGCTGAAGGGGATCCTGTGGACCCTGCGGGAACTCACCCCCTGGATCACCGTCATCACCACCGCCGGTAGCGTCGCCGAAATGCTCGACAACGGCGGCGCAGCAGCGGATGTCGTCCTGCTAGACCTCGATCTGGGCGTCCCCCAGGCGGACGAGGAATCCGACCCAGCCCACAACGTGCACACCATCCTTCAGGCCGGCCCACAAGTACTGATCCTCACCGCGGAAGTACGCCCGGTACCGGTCCGTCGCGCCGTCGCCGCGGGCGCGGTCGGGCTGGTCCTGAAATCAGACCCAGAATCCCAACTGATCCAGGCCATCCGGACCGCACGCACCGGTGAACTTGCCGTGTCCAGCCGGCTCGCGCACGCCCTGCTCACCGATCCCACCCTGGTGGGGCACCTGGCCCCCCGCGAACGACAGGTCTTCGAACTCCTCGCCCAGGGAGTCGGCCGGTATGACATCGGCAAACTGCTCGAGCCACCAGCGGCCACCTCCACCGTCGACACCTACCTCAAGAGAGCCGCCAATACCTACCGGTCACTCGGCAGACCCACCTACAACGCCTACGAAACCCTCCAACACGTCATCCAGGACGGACACGTCGGGCGACCCCACCCACCACCAAGCCCCTCCGGCCGAAATCCGGTTGAGAGTCATTCACGGCGCGACACCGAAATCGCAGCTGATGACTCGTAATCACTTACCCGCCATTCCGCTTGGCAAGGGACTGTTGAACCCCGCTCTGGATGCCGTTGACCGCGGTCAGACCGGCAAGCGGCGTGGAATCTCACCCCACGAATCGAGCACCCGACAGGCCGGAGTCAGACAACCGCCCGATGACCTAAGTGCTGTCGTTCAAAGCGCCTACGGCCGCCGACAGTCTCATTTCCGGGCGCCGATGAACGGGTTAACTCGCTCCCCACCCCTCACATTTCGGGGGTACTTTATCCGCGCCGACGAAGTTGATCCGCGCCTAAAGGGGCACCTCCGCGCTGAGGCGAACGGTCAGGGGCGCCGGGTCAGGTAGGAATGTCCACCGGCTGGCCGGTCCGCGCCGCCTGGATGACGGCGTCGACCACCAGGAGGGTCTTGAGCCCGTCGCGGCCGCTGCAGATCGGTCGCTGCTGACCGCGGATGACGGCGGCGAAGTGATAGATCTGATGGGCCAGCGGTGCAACTGGTTCGGCGTCGCCAGTATGACGCCGTCCGGCTTGTCCCGCACGAACAGCTCCGCCAGCGACGAGTACAGCGGGACGGAGAACTTCGCCGCGACCTCGGCGGCGGCCGGGAACGGGTCGACGATGGCGGCCAGGGTGGCCAGGGTGGCGGACGGGCTCGCGTCGATCTCCTCGATGTGCCGCTGCCCGATGAGCCCAGCACCCGCCACCGCCAGCCGCACGCTCACGTCCGCACGCCGGGTTTCTGCCGGTGCTTGATATCCGCCTCGTGGAGTTCGTACAGGCCGCGGATCGCCAGCGAGTAGCCGGGAACTCCGAATCCGACCACGATCCCCCGCGCGACGGGAGAGACCACCGAGTGGTGCCGGAACTCCTCGCGGGCATGCACATTCGAGATGTGCAGTTCGATCACCGGCACCTGCGCCGCCTCGATGGCGTCGCGAATGGCATACGAGTAGTGGGTGTGCGCGCCGGGGTTGTACACCACCCCGATCGATTCACCCGACTTGAATGCCGGGCCGAGTTCGTGGATCCACTCGATCAATTGGCCTTCGTAGTTGGACTGCAGGAATTTCAGCTCGAGACCCAGTTTCAAGGCCTGCTCGGTGCATAGCACCTCGACGTCGGCCAGCGTCGTGTATCCGTACACCTCGGGTTTGCGGGTGCCGAGCAGGTTCAGGTTCGGGCCGTTGAGCACGGTGATCGAGGTCATGGCTCCCTTTTCTCGCCGACGGTGGCGATGTGCTGACAAAGGCGGATCAGACTCGGATAAGACACGGAACGGCCGGTCGACGGAGGTCGACCGGCCGCCCTTGACACAGAGTCTCAGGTACTTTCAGTTCACGCTCAAACCGGCACGTCCACCCCGGTGCTCCGGATCCGCTTTTACTCCTCGCGGGGAATCGGCACGGCGTTCTTGTTGCCGAGGTCGTTGAGGTGGATGCGGAAGGTCTCGCGGGCGGAGAAGGCCGAGATGGCCGCAATGATGGCCAACCCGAAGGTGATGCCGCCGACCGTCCAGATGACGCTGGATTCGATCGAATCCGCCAACGCACGGCAGGTCTGTCCGTTGACGACGACGTCCGGAGCGAACTTCTTGTCGACGACACAGGCGCCGGGGGTCGGGCCGACGATCGCCGCGTAGATGGTCGGCAGGAAGGCGGTGATCAGCGTGCCGATGTTCTGCGAGACGGCGAACGCGGAGACCCGGGTCTTGGTCGGGAACAGTTCCTGGTAGAACGACGGGAAAACCGCGTTGTAGCCCTGGTAGACGACACCCCACATCAGGATCGCGAACAGGAACGCCATCATCAGGTTGCCCTGGCTGACGAAGTAGAGGTAGGGGAACGCCAGGATCCCGGACCCGAGACAGCCGACGATCATCACCGGTCGACGACCGATCTTGTCCGTCAGGTTGCCGACGAACGGGATCAGGATCACCGCGACGATGTTGCCCGACACCGAGATCCACAGATAGTTCGTGGTGGTCAATCCGATGCCGTAGCCGGCGGCTGTCGCGTACGTGGCACCGAACACCGTCACCGCGGTGGGGATGGCGTTCATCAGTGCCATGCAGATCACCCGGAGCATGTCGGTGCCGTTCTCCCGGACGGCCATCACGATCGGGGCACTAGGAACCTCGCCGTGCTCTCCGATTCCTCCTGGAATGCTGGCGTCTCGTCCACCCGGCGGCGAATGACGTAACCGGCGACGACCACCAGCGCGCTGAGCAGGAACGGGATGCGCCAGCCCCAGGACTCGAAGGCTTCCTTCGACATGATCGCGGACAACGGCAGGAAGACCGCGGCGGCGATGATCTGGCCGGCCTGCACACCCTGCAGGGTGAAGCTGGCGAAGTACCCTCGGCGGCCGAACGGTGAGTGTTCCAAGATCATCGCGCTGGCGGCGGAGATCTCGCCACCGACCGCGAAGCCCTGGATCAACCGCAGCGCGACCAGCAGGACCGGCGCCCAGATCCCGATCGCGCTGTAGGTGGGCAGCAGCGCGACGGCGAACGTCGATCCACCCATCAACAGCATGCACAGGACCAGCACCGTCTTCCGGCCGTGGGTGTCCCCTCAGTGGCCGAGCACGAACGCGCCGATGGGCCGCGCCACGTAGCCGACACCGAAGGTGGCGAACGACGCGACGATGCCGACCTGAGGGTTGTCCGACGGGAAGAAGATGGTCGGGAAGACAAGGGCGGCGGCCTGCGCGTAGATGAAGAAGTCGTAGTACTCGAGCGCACTGCCGATCCAACCGCTGGCCGCGGCCTTCTTCGGAGTTTTCGCGTGCTCAGTCGGTTCGTGCGAGCCCGGGGGCTCGACGATTTCGTCTTGCATGAGTTCTCCTCGTCTGGGTCGCCCCGGCCTGGCTTGCGGCGGCTGGGATCAGTGCACCGCGACGGTTTGGCCAGGTCAACGAGAGGATCGGCGATTTCCGCTGGGCGGCATCACATTTGTGTCTCAGTCGGCACCGGCCGGCACGGCTGCCCAAGGCGAACAACGCTAATCCATCGCTCATCAGGATGATGCGCAGGAATAATAAGGAGCATTCATATATCGCAGACTTCCCGCACGGAAATCCCGGGTAGGAGTTGGTCCCACCGGATCGATCGGCACATTGGTGAGCTGCCGGCCCGACGTCAGCACGGTGCGTGAAACCCGCGGGTCAGTTCGGTGGCCGCCAGCCCGGCGGCTCGAGATCGATCGGCACGGTCCGGCCGGTCACCCCCGCCTGTTTGACGGCAAGCGTCACCGCCAGGGCGTGCAGCGCCTCCAGACCGCTGATCCGGACGACCGACATCGCACGGTCTTCCGCGTCACCCTCCAGGCCGGGTGCCCACATTCCTTGCCGGACGGCCATCGCGGAAGCATCCAGTGGCAGCCCGACCAGCTTGTTCACCACCGACGCGACGTGCGGCATCAGATCGAGGATCGGTCCGCCGAGGTCGGCGTCGGTGAGCCGCCAGCCCCGCAGTCGCTCGGCAAGTTCGAAGGCGAAGAACACCCGGACCGACATCGGCCGGCCGACGGCACCGTCGGCGACGAGCCGGCGAATCTCCGCGTGCGTAGTGTGCGCGGGCAGGTGATGGTTGACACCGAAGACCACCCCGGCAGCCTCGCAGGCCAGCACCATGGACCAGGCCTCCGCGAGGTCCATGGCGACCGGCTTCTCGCACAGCACGTGCTTGCCCGCTGCGGCCGCGAGCAGGGTGTGCTCGCCATGCAGGCGGTTGAGGGTGCAGATGTAGACGGCGTCCACGTCCTCACGCGCCACCAGCTGCCGAACATCGGGGACAGCGGCAGGAATGGAATGCGTCGCGGCGAACGCCTCGGCACGCTCAAGACTGCTGCTGGCCACCGCACTGACCGGTTGGCCGAGCGCGCGCATCGCCGGGATCATCCTGGTGGCAGCGATGTCGCTGCCACCGGCCAGCCCCCAGCGCATCAGTTAAACCTGTCGCGCATCACCGTGTTCACCGCGAGGGCCAGCGCGCCGATGGCGATCAGCAGCCACCCCAGCGGGCGCAGATTACTGTCCCCTCCGGCGTACAGCACGACGCCGCCGGACAGCAGCACGAAGGCGCTGCCACCCATCGCCAGGAGCCACCGCCAGATCGGTGTCACGTATTAGTCGGGAATCTGCGAGACGGCCCGGAGCTCGTCGGGCGTCGGGCTGCCGTAGCCGAAGAACTCGAGGTAGGCGGGGATCTGCTCGTACAGCATGTCCTGACCCACCTGGATGGGGCACCCCCGGTCGATGGCGGCCTGCAGGAACGTCGTGATGGTCTGCTTCATCACCACGTCAGCGACGAACGTGGTCGGCGCGATGCGGTCGACGTCCATCGGGAGTGGGTCGTCGTCCTTCATGCCCAGCGGGGTGGCGTTCACCACGAGGTCGTAACCTTCGGGATCCTTGGACCCGACAGTGACCTCGACGTCGGGATAGTACTGAGCCAGTCGCCCGGCCAGCGCCTCGGATGCCTGGATGAAGGGGTCGAACAGGCCGATGCCGGCCAGTCCGTCGGCGACCAGGGAGGCCGCGATCGGTGACCCGACCCCGCCGTTGCCGACCACCAGCGCCCGCTTGCCCTTGGCATCGAAACCCTTGCGGGTCACACCGCGCGCGAAGCCGGCACCGTCGAACTGGTCGCCCAGCAGGGAACCATCCTCGCGCACCAGCACGGCATTGGCGGCGCCCGCAACCTGCGCGATCGGCGTCAACTCGTCGACCAACTCGGTGGTGACCACCTTGTGCGGCATCGTGACCAACGCGCCCCGGATGTTGGTCATCTTGAACAGCAACGGGAAGATCGCCCGATACTCCTCGGGCTTCACGCCCAGGGGCACGACAACCGCGTCGATGTCGTTCTTCTCGAACCACGGGTTGTAGATCATCGGCGATTTGAACGCGAAGGTGGGGAAACCCCACATGCGCGATGAGCGTCGTCTTGCCGCTGATCATGGGCGTCTCCTCGAGCTGCTGATCATCGAAACCATCTGTGCCATCTACATTCCCGAGCGCGGATGACTTCACCCGCGCCCGGTCCACGCGTTACTGCGCCAGTGCGGGGAAACCGATCAGCTCTTGAGCTGCTTGCTCAGGCTCTGGAAGAACACCTCAGAGGTTCCCGGACGAAATTCGCATGCGCGGTCGCCAGCGTGGTCGCCCAATCAACTCCGGATTTCTTCGCGGCTTCCTCTTCGAGGTCGAGCAGGTTCTTCAGCACCTTCTCGTAGCCCTCGAGCCAGGACAGGCCGTTTTCCTTGGCCTTGGCCGCGACCTGGTCGGCCAACTCCTGCACCCGCTTTGCGGTCGCCTCGAGGTCGGCACTGACATCAGGAAGGGTCATGCGAGGGACCCCTCTCGTTGCTTCGCGGCGGCGGTCGCCGCGGTTCCGTTCGTTTCCGCCAGCCCCGTTTCCCCCAGCCCGGTTTCCCATTGGGCGACGGCCATCCCGGTGATCCACGGGTACACGGCCTCATAGGCGAGCTTGGTTGCCTTCGGCTGGGTGGCGGACACCGCGCCAGCGACCGCCAGCCAGCTGCGCATTACGTGATTTCCGTTCCCGGCCAACTCGATCTCCTCGTTCGGCATGTCGAGCACCTGCTCGAGATCACCGCTTTCCAGGACCTCGAGGAACCACCGATCGAACTCCTCGTTGATGTCGCCGACCCGAGGATTGCCGATCCAGTGAGACAAGCCACCCGCGCCGACCACGGCGACCCGCTCCAGCCCGTCGTAGGACCTGATCGCGTCACCCAGTGCCTTGCCGAATTCGTAGGCCCGCCGCACCGGCACCAGCGGCGGTACCGCACAGTTCTGCACGATCGGTACCAGCGGGAGCTTCATGTCGTTGTCCAGCTCGAAGTACACGGTCATGATTCCGTGATCCAATTCGAGCAGATGCGAGAACGCCGGGTCGAAGCCGTGATCCAGGGTGTACTGCGCGATGTGGTTGGCGAGGCCCGGATGCCCAGGAATCCACACCTTGTCGATCGGCAGCCACTCCTCCGTCGGTCCCCAGTTCTTCTCCCCCAGCCCGATGCAGTATTGCGGGAAGTTCTCCAGGAAGAAATTCGTGTAGTGCTCGTTCGAGAGCACCACGACGGCCTGCACACCGCGGTCGACTGCCTCCTGTTTGAAGAAGTCCAAGGCGCCGAAGAAGTACTTGCGCTGCTCCTCGGATGCCGCTTCCCGCTGCGAGGACATCATCGGGGCATGCGACGAGCAGTAGGCGAGGACTATTTCTGCCACCGGCCCTTCCTTTCTTCCTTCTTGCCATAGGGTTCCAGCGCCTTGCGATAGTCCTCGCGGGAGAAACCGCAGGCTCGGGCGTAGCGGTTGATCAACACCTCATGCAATCCCAGCTGATAGAACGCGGCGATGTCCTGATTGTCGAAGGCCTTGCGTTCCTCGGGCGACAACTCGTACACGCCGACGTCGAACGTCGCTCGCCCATCGCCTTCCGCGTCGCTGTTGACCTCTCCGGCTCTGACCCAGTCATAAACTGCGCGGTGCATCTGATACCAACTCATCGGGACACGACCCTCCCTGCCGGCGCCCTGCGGCGTCGGCGTCGGCGTCGGCGTCGAACACTGGCCGGATCTGCCGCGGATGGGCCGCGGCATCCACCGCAGAGTGGCAGTTGGAGCCGCGCCACGCAGCGCTCGTCCGGCTTTTTCCGACCCGTGAGAGGCGGTAGAGCCATCGGTCACCTGACGACGAAAGTGATCACCCGGCACGGGTTCGCACGGCACCACACACCCAGGAGTCCAGTTGGCGCATTCCGAATCACCAGACGCCCCATCGATCGAACGGCGGTCGTCGAACGCGGCGGCCGAGGCGCCCGCCCTGGACGTGCATGCCCACGCCATGCCGCTGCCACTGCTGGAGCGGCTGGCCGCGCGCGGCCTCGCCGACGTCTCCGCCGTGCCGCAGGGCATCGTCCGGCTGGATCCGAGGGTCAGCGGAGTTGGCCCCGGCGCTCCGCTGCCGCTGGCGAAATCCCAGTGCGACGTCGGGGTCCGGCTCACCGAGATGGACGAGGTCGGCGCGACGATCCACGCCGTGTCGTTGCCACCGTTCCTGTTCTGCACCATTTCCGACGACGAGTCCTTTGCCACCGGCATCGTCGCTGAGGGCAATGACGAGCTGGCCCAGTACGTCGCGCAGGCGCCTGATCGGTTGCTCGGGCTGGGTTATGTGCCGCTCGGGTGGCCAGGTGTTGCGGACGAGGCCAGGCGGGTGCTGGACGACCTCGGAATGGCGGGTATCGCCATCGGCAGCCAGGGCGGCGGCAAGGATCTCGACGATCCGATGAACGACGACCTCTGGGCGCTGCTCTCCGAGCGCGGCACCTTCACCTTCATGCACCCGAGCGGGATGCCGGCCGGTCCCCGACTGAAGGACTTCTGGATGCCCCAGCTGGTCGGATACCCGATGGAGACGGCGATTGCTGTGGCCCGGCTGACCTTCGGCCGGGTACTGGAGCGCTTCCCGTTCCACCTGTGCCTCGCGCACGGTGGTGGATGTGTACCGTCGCTGCGAGGCCGGATGGACATGGGCTGGAACCGCAAGGATGTCGCCCACACGACGGCGCTGCCGCCCAGCGAGTTCGTCGATCGGCTGTACTACGACACGGCGGTGTTCAACTCGACGATGCTGGCCCGGATCGTCGAGGATGTCGGTGCCGATCACGTCATGCTCGGCACCGATCATCCCTTCGAACTGGGTGACTTCACCCCCCGGCAAACGGTGGCCGACCTCGGCTTGGACGACGCCGACAGCCGGGCGATCCTCTGGGACAACGCGGCCGCACTTCTCGGGCCGAACGTCCCCGCCATCGGCTGAGCAGCGCAGCAGGCCCCCCCGTCCGGCGCGGATCAACATGGCCCGCGCGCATGAACTCCCCCCGTTATGGGAATGGAGTGACGGGTGTCAACGATTTCATCCGCGCTGCGGTAGAAGCCGAGGGGGGTGGGTCAGGACCGCATCAGGACATAGCCGGTGAAGGCTCCCGCCGCGATTCCGGCCGCTGGCGCGGGGGTCGACACCTGGACGGGCAACGCACTTCCGTCGGTTGCAGCGTTGCCCAGCTCGCCATCGGCGCCGTAGCCCCAGTCCCACACCGACCCGTCGGCCCGCAGCGCGTAGCCGGACCACCCGCCGGCCGCGATGGCCGTCACCGACGACAAACCCGACACCTCGACCGGCACCACGCTTGTCGTGGTGCTGCCGTTCCCCAATTGGCCGTCGTTGCCGAATCCCCAGGCACGCACCGTTCCGTCGGAACGCAGGGCGTAGCCGGTGTAGGCCCCGCCGGCGATGGCCGTGGCATTCGTCAGCCCAGAGACCTGCACCGGTGAGGTGCTACTGGTAGTGGCGTTGTTACCCAGCTCGCCCTCCGATCCATTGCCCCAGGCCCAGACCGTGCCGTCGCGCCGCAGCGCATAGCCCGTCCAGCCACCGCCGGCCACCGCCGTGACGTTGCTCAGCCCTGAGACCTGCACGGGCACCAGCTTCTTCGCCGAACTTCCGTTGCCCAACTGGCCGTTGTTGCCGTATCCCCACGCCCAGACCGTTCCGTCGGCCTTCAGCGCATAGCCGGTGTCGAAACCGGCGGCCACGGCGGTGACGTTCGTCAGCCCCGAGACCTGAACGGGCACCGCGCTGTTGGCCGTTCCGTTGTTCCCGAGCGCCCCGTTGAATCCGTACCCCCACGCCCAGACCGTGCCGTCCCTGCGCAACGCGTAGCCGACGTCGAATCCGGCGGCCACGGCGGTGACGTCGGTGAGCCCCGAGACCTGAACCGGCGCTGTGGAGTTGTCGGTGTGACCGTTGCCCAGGGCGCCCTGCCCGCCGGCACCCCAGGCCACCACGGTGCCGTCCCCGCGGAGCGCGTAACTCGTCCGGCCACCACCCACGACGTCGGTCGCCGTTGCCGTGCCTGTCGATTGCACGGGCACGGCGCTGCCGGCGATGACGCCGGCCAGCTCTCCTTGATAGCCGGCACCCCAGGACCACACGCCCACCGCGGCAGGCGCCGGCGCCCGTGTGGTGCCGATCGCCGTTGCCGCCGTCGCGTAGTTTCCGGCTCCGTCGTGGGCGAACACCGCGTACGAGTAGCTGGTGGAAGCCGCCAGATGGGAGTCGGTGACTTCGCTTGCACCGGCGGGTGTATCGGCGACGAGGTCACCGCTGGTGATCGACGCCGGTGCGGTGTGCCCCGCCGCTCGCCGCACCAGCACACCGGTCAGATCGGAGTCGGACGGATTGTTCCAGCGCACGACCAGGCTGCTGACGGTCGCGGTCGACGCGTCGATATCCACTGCGGTCGCCGGGCCCGGTGGCGTCCGGTCGACCGGCGGGGTCGGCGGTGTGCTCGGCGGTGTGCACGGCGGGGGTGGTTCGCTCGGCGGGGCCGGTGTGGTGCCAGGGCCGGGATTGTTCGCGGACGCGGCGAACGCATAGCCGGTCACGTCGAGGATCAGCTGCACGGTGCCCGCGGACCCGTTGAACAGCTTGATCTTTCCGGCCGCCGCAGTGTTCACGGCGGCCGAGCCGACCGGCACGATCACGGTGTTGGCGATGATCTGCCCACGGCCGAAGTTCAGGTTGGACGTGCCGGGCCGGGCGATGCCCGATTGCCACGCCGAGAGGTAGCCGCCGGTCTGCGGGGACACGACGGTGATCGTGCCGACGACCGCCGCGACCCCGTCGACGGGGATGCCTCCTCTGCCGGCAACCTGCAGCTCAACGGTTCCGCCGGCGGGAATCGCCCCGGGGATCTGCAGTCCGGTGCGGGAATCGGCGATCCGTGCCGGCGGCACCGTCGCCACCGCGCCGGTGGCCACCGGGTCACCCGCCAACGTGTACGCCGTCACATCGACGATCAACTGGACGGTTGCAGACGCACCGTTGAAGAGCTGAACACTGCCGTCCGCGCCGACCGGCACGATGACTGTGTTACTGATGTTCTGCCCGGACTGGAAGTTCAGTACCGAGGTGTTCGTGCGCGGGATCCCGGACGGCCACGCCGTGAGATAACCGCCGGCGGCAGGATCGGCGGCGATGAGGGTCAGCACGGCGGCGCCCACGCCGACCGACGGCACTGCACCCTTCCCGGTCACCTGCACGCTGACGGTGCCGCCGGGCGGCACCGCCCCCGGAATTTGCAGGCCACTTCGGGAGTCGGCCAACCGTGCCGGCGGGACCGGAACCAGTGCGCCGGCGGTCGACGCGTCACCATCGGGGATGTAGCCGGTCACGTCCACGATGACGTGCATCGTTCCGGGTGAACCGTTGAACAACTGAATGGCGCCGTCCTGTCCGACCGGAACCACAACGGTGACCGAGATGTCTTGTCCGGCTTGAAAGTTCATCACCGACGTGTTGGTCTGCGGCATCTTCGACGGCCAGATCGTCAGGTAACCTGCTGCCTGTGGCTGCGTTGCGGTGACCGTGGCCGCAACGGCGGCAACCCCGGAACCAGGCACGTTGCCCTTGCCCGCCACCTGTACTGTCGCTACAGCCGCGGCGGCGAGCGGGCCCTGGATCTGCAGCCCCACCCGGGAATCGGCGATACGGTCGGGCGCCACCGTGACCAGGGTGCCTGGCTCTGGCGTGGCCGCCACGGCGGTGCCCGAGCTCGCGGTAGCAGTGAGCGTCACCATCGCAGCGCCCGCAATGCTCACGGCCAGCGCCAGCGTCGCGCACCTGTGAAATGAGTCGATCCATCGATGCCACATCGAACCCCCTAGGACGACGAGCTTCGATATGACTTTCCGGCATCGGGATCCCCAGCGGGAGAAGTCGCGCTCCGGTGCCGTCTCGCCGTCCTGATCTCAACGTAGGCGTTCGCCCGCCGCCGCCGAAACGGCCGAAACTCCCCGAATTGCAGGACCTTTCGTCCCGCTGCGCGGAGGGTCGATCAGCAGCATGGCCCGGAGATCGGTGCCCGGCCATCCGACCAACGCCGGATGGGCGGTCAGGGACGGCGAGCCGGCGCGTACAGCCAGGCCTGCAGCAGCCGGGCCGCCCGCGGCATCACCAGCCAGGTAGCGATCGCTGTCACCGGAACGGACACCAGCACGATGCGCAGCGGCAACGGCCAGCCCACGAGTTCCCAGCCGTAGATCAGCGACAGGGTGAGGTTCAACAGGTAGAACACCGTGGCCGAAACCAGGAACATCTTCCATTTGGGCGGTGCCGGTGCGGTGCGGCCGGGCAGCGAGAACCAGGTCTCCAGGCCGCTGACCCGATGCATGTCGGTGGCCTCCACCAGGTGCTCGCCCTCGGCGAGCAGTGTCTGGCGTTCCGCGGAGTCCTCCCAGTCCTGCAGGTGCAGGGCACTGTCGAACCGGAAAACCACGTGCCAGGGTTCACCGACCTTGTTGGGGCGCAGCCGACCGGCACCGAGGAACCCCGGGAAGTTCGCAGCGACGGCGGTGAGTTCCTCGCTCCAATCCTCGAAGTCCGCCTCGCGACCGGCAGCGACCCGCCGCGCCACCGTCACCGTGACCGGTTCTGCCTGCGGTTCGAATGGGTGAGCCCGGGACTCCCCACGCGCCGACACGTCAGCCGACCTCGGGCTCCCAGTTGCGCTGCTCGAGCGAATCGCGGATGTGCATGAGGAACAGCGATGCGGTGGACCCGTCGAACGCGCGATGGTCGTAGACCAGCCGGATGATCCCGGTCGGGTGGATGGCGATCGCATCGCCCACCGCCACCGGCCGCCGCTTCACCCCGTCGGTGCACAGGATGGCCACGTTGGGCTGGTTGATGATCGGCGAGGAGGCATAGCTGGCGAACGGCCCTGGATTGGTGATGGTGAAGGTCGAGCCCTTCATGTCCTCCGCACCCAGCTTCTTGCCCCGCGCCGCGCCGGCCAGTTCGGTGATCCGCTTGGCCACCCCGCGCATGTTCAGGCTGTCCGCGTCCTTGACGACCGGCACCACCAGGCCCTGCTGGTCGAGATCCACGGCGATGCCGAGGTTCACGTAGGGATGCAGCGTCATGGTTTTGGCCTCGATATCGATCGAGGAGTTCACCGTCGGGAACGCGCGCAGCGCGTCGATGGTGGCACGGGACACGAACGGCAGGTAGGACAGCGAGGCGCCGGTGTCCTTCTTGAAGCGGTCCTTGTGCTTCTGCCGCACCTTCTCCACATTGTCGAAGTCGACCTCGATGGAGGTCCACACCGACGCGGAGCTGGCCAGCGACGCCATCATTCCGCCGGCCACCGCGAGCCGCATCCGGGACAGCGTGACGACCTCGTCGCGCGGGTCGTTCGTGCCGGCCGGAAGCGGCTGCGTGGTGGTTGCAGCCGCCGAGGGGGTCGGGGCGGCGACGGGCACGGTTCGCGCCGGGGCCGTGGCCAGGGCGGCCGGCGCGGCACCGGCACGCGCTCCAAAGGACGCGACGGCCTGCTGCACATCCTCCCGGCGGATCCGCCCGCCGACACCTGTGCCATTGATCGCACCGACGTCCAAATCGTTCTCGGCGACCAGCCGACGGACCAGCGGGGACAGCAGCACCCCTCCGGTCCGAGCGGCCGGCGCTGCTCCGTTCCCCGACCCGTTGGCCGTGACCGGTGCGGAAGCGGCATCCGGCGCGGAACCCGACGGCGAGGCGGACGCGGAGCTCGTCCCTGTGGGCGACGCGGGCGCGGCTGCGCCGGCCTCGCCGATCCGGGTCAGCGGGGTGCCTACCGGAACGGTCTCGCCGGCCTGCACCAGGATCTCCAGCAGCACCCCGTCGTACGGGCTGGGGATCTCGGAATCCACCTTGTCCGTGGACACCTCGAACAGCGGATCGTCGAACTCCACGGTGTCGCCGGCCTGCTTCAGCCAGGAGCCGATGGTGCCCTCGGTGACGGTCTCGCCCAGCTTCGGCATCGTGATGTCGTGCACCACGCCGGTCGGCGCGGAGAGGTGGCCGTCCTCGTCGGCGGGCCCCTCCGAGCCGCCCATCTGCGGCGCCGCCGGGTCACCGAGCGCCGGGCCACCTGCCGCCGCCAGTTTGTGCGACGAGGACGGCAAACGGTTCTCCGCCGATCCGCCGGAACCCGCTGCCGCGCCGCCGGGCGGCGCGATCCGCACCAGCGGGGTGCCCACCGGCACGGTTTCCCCTGATGCGAACAGGATCTCGGCGACCACCCCGTCATAGGGGCTGGGAATCTCGGAGTCCACCTTGTCGGTGGACACCTCGAACAGCGGATCATCGAATGCGACCGCGTCACCGACTTGTTTGAACCAGTTGGTGAGCTCGCCTTCGGTGACCGTCTCGCCCAGCTTGGGCATCGTGACGACCCACTCGTCGTTCGACATGCAGTGTCTCCCGTGATCGTGTGGCGGGTGGCGGCGGTGCGCTGCTGAGTGCTACTGCGTGCTGCTGAGTCCTGAAGATCTGAAACTTCTCAGCCGTGCAGCGAACGGCCGGAGAAGGTGATCATGGTTTCGCCGATCGCCTCCGAAAGGCTCGGGTGCGCGTGGATCAACCGCCCGACGTCGCTGGGCAACGCTTCCCAGTTGACCGCCAGGTAACCCTCGTGCAGCAGTTCGCTGGCCCAGGGCCCGACGAGGTGAAAACCGAGGATCGGGCCGTCCTTCTCCGCGACGATCTTGACCAGTCCGTCGGTCTCGCCGAGGATCATGGCCCGGCCGTTGCCGGCGAAGGAATGCTTGTGCACGACGACGTTGTGCCCGGCCGCCTTGGCCTGCGCCTCGGTCATCCCGGACCAGGCCACCTCGGGGTAGGTGAAGACGACCCACGGCACCTTGCCGTAGTCCACCGGAACCGGGATCTCGCCCAGGATGTGGTCGACCGCGACAACCGCTTCGGCGTAAGCGATGGGAGCCAGACCGGGGGTCGCCACGCAGTCGCCGATGGCGTACACGCCGGGGCGCGAGGTCTGCATGGTGTTCGTGTCGACCTCGAAGAAGCCGCGTGGGTCGATCGTGATCCCGGCCACCTCGGCGCCGACAGCCTCGGTGACCGGACGGCGCCCGATCGAGACCAGCACCTGTTCGACCTCGATCTTGTCGCTGCCTTTCGGCGTCTCGAACGGGACCACCACACCGTTCTCGGTGCGTTCGAGCTTGCCCACCTGGCCTCGGCGTGGATCTTGGTGCCGCGCTTGGCCAGCGACTTGGCCAGCACGTTCGCCACGTCACGGTCGGGCCCTATCGGCAGCACGCCGTCGTTCATCGCCTCGAGCAGCGTCGTCTGCACCCCGAGATCGGTGTACACCGAGGCGAACTCGGCGCCGATCACCCCGCCACCGATCACCGCTGCCCGCTCCGGGAGCTTGTCGGCGGTGCTGTTGGTGGCGTGGTCGGAGGTGAGGATCCGCTCGCCGTCGACGTCCATGCCGGGGATCGCGCGCGGCACGGAACCGGTGCACAGGATGGTCGCTCGGCCCTTGAGCGTCTGCCCGTCCACCGAGACGGCGCCGTCGGCGGTGAGCGTGCCTTCGCCCATGATCACCTGCACCTTGCGGCGCTCGAGCAAGCCGGAGAGCCCGCCGTGCAATTGCTTGACGATGCCGGCCTTGCGGGTGTTCGCCGCCGGCCAGTCCGGTTCGGCAACGACGCCGTCGGGCAATTTCACCCCGTGCGAGCGAGCGTGGTTCACGGTGCGGAAGACCTCGGCGGCGTGCAACAGGGCCTTGGCCGGGATGCAGCCCGGTGCAGGCAGGTGCCGCCGACCTTCTCCTTCTCCACCAGGGCCACCGTGAGGCCGGCGGACGCGGCGTAGAGCGCCGCGGCGTAGCCACCGGGGCCGCCGCCAAGAACGACGATGTCGTAGTCGGTCATGATCCGGGACCCCTTGATTCCTGGGCGCGAATGACTGTGGCACAGCGCATCAGGCTCTGGCCACCTTCCGGATGGTGTCCGCAATCTCCGCCGGCTGCGGGATCACTGCGTCCTCCAGCGGCGGACTGGTCGGGGTCGGGGTGTTCTTCGCGCCGATCCGCTTGATCGGCTGGTCCAGGTACCAGAAGGCCTCCTCCTGGATCGTCGCGGCGATCTCCGCGCCGTAGCCCATCCGCATGGCCGCCTCGTGCAGCACGACCGCCCGTGACGTCTTCTTCACGGAGTTGACGATGGTCTCGACATCCAGCGGCACCAGCGTCCTGACGTCGATGACCTCGACCGAGATGCCTTCCTTGTCAAGCTCTTCGGCGATCTCCAGGCCCTGGTGTACGCCGGCCGAATAGGTGATCAGGGTGATGTCGCGGCCTTCCCGGACCACTTTGGCCACCCCGAGCGGGATCGGCTCCATGGTGATCGGGCCGGCGGCCTTGAGCCGCCGGTAGAGGTATTTGTTCTCCAGGTACAGCGTCGGGTTGTTGTCCCGGATCGACGAGATCAGCAGCCCGGCAGCATCTTCCGGCGTCCCGGGCATCACGATCTTGATGCCCGGCACGTGCGCGAAATAGCTCTCCACGCTCTGCAAATGGCAGGGCCCGGCCCGCAGCCGGCCACCGAAGGGTGCCCGCATGGTCACCGGCATCGGATCGCCGGTCCGGTAGTAGCCCTTCGCCAGCACGTTGACGATCGGATCGAACGCGCACGAGATGAAGTCGGCGAACTGGTACTCGACCACCGGTCGCAGCCCGACGAGCGCCGCCCCGGCGGCCAAGCCGGTGAACCCGGTCTCCGCGATGGGCGTGTCCACCACCCGCAGCGGACCGAACTTGTCCAGGAAGCCCTTGGTCACCTTGAAGGCACCGCCGTACTGGGCCGACGTCCTCGCCGATGAGAAAAGACGTCGGGGTCACGATCCATCTCGTGATCCAGCGCCAGACCCACTGCTTCCAGATACGTCGCCTGACCCGTGTCATTCGGCATAGACGCCCTCCTCGACCGTGCTCGGGTCCGGCATCGGATCCGCGAGCGCCCGCTTGCGCGCGTCGATGGCGAACTGCCGCGCGTCCTTCCTGACCTGTGTCGCGGTGTCCGCGTCGATCGCCCCGGCCTCGAGCAGCACCTTCTCGAACAAGTCGACCGGGTCCTTCTTCGACCATTCCTCGTACATGGCGTGCGGGACGTAGTCGGCAGGGTCGTGCTCGGCGTGGCCGTGCATCCGCATGGTCACCCCTTCCACGATGGACGGCCCATTGCCCTCCCGAGCGCGGGCCACGCCTTCGGCGACCGCGTCGTGCACGGCCAGCACATCCGTGCCGTCCACCTTGACGCCGGGAATACCGTAGGCAACCGCCTTGGCCGCAAAGGATTCCGAGTTCGACTGCATGGAAACCGTTGTGGAGTAGGCGAACTGGTTGTTCTCGATGACGAAGACATTCGGCAGGCCCAGGGCGCTTGACATCGTCAGGGCCTCGTGGAAATCAGCCCGCGAGGTTGACCCGTCACCGCAGAAGGCCAGGCAGACCTTGTCCTGCCCGCGGTATTTCGCGGCGAACGCCATGCCGGTGGCGACCGGGAAGTTCGCCGGGATGTGGCTCGGCAGGTTGTAGTGGCCCAGGTCGAGCCGGCCGTAGTGCAGCGTCCCGTCCCGGCCGCCGGTCGGAGAGGTGGCCTTGCCCATGAAGCTGGCCATCACCTGCCATGGCTCCATGCCGCGGTAGAGGTGCGCGCCGAGATCACGGTGGATCGGTGCCATGTAGTCGTCCGGCCGCACGGTGGAGGCCGCGCCGACGCTGATCGCCTCGTGCCAGTGCCCGGTGTACAGCGAGCCGAGCAGATCGCCGCCCGTGTACATGGCGACCATCCGGTCCTCGACGGCCCTGGTCAGCACCATCGTCTCGTAGATCCGGCGGATCAGTTGGGGGTCACGGGACGAAAGGTCGACCCGGCTCGGCGCCGTGCCGGTGGTGGCAACCCCGTTGGTAGTGGTGGCCACGTCGTTCTACTCGTCGCTTCCGGTGATCACGGGCTTGGTCGGCTTGCCGAGGAAGAAGTCGCGGACCAACCGGTTGAAGTCGGCGGTGCGCTCGATCATGGACCAGTGCCCGCAGTGCGAGAACACCGCAAGGTCGGCGTTGTCGATCAGCCCCTCCAACTTGTAGGAGTTGGACACCGGAATGACTTTGTCCTCGCGCCCGTGCATGACCAGCGTGCGGTGCGTCAGTTTGCTGATCTCGGCCTCTGGGGTGCTCATCGCATCCACCCAGCGCTGCCGCGGCGCCGGGAACATCGCCGAGAAGGCCTCCTGGAAGCCGGGTTCCACGCTGGCCTCGTACCGGACCTGGGCCAACTCCTCGTTGACCAGATCGCGCGAGTAGGCGAAGAAGTCCAGCACGTTGCGCATGCTGTCGATCGTTCCCTCGTAGCCCCACACGGTGTCCAGGCCCTCGGTGATCGGGAAGTCAACGCCCATGCTGCCCATCAGCACCAGCTGGTCGACCCGCTCGGGATGCTGGGTGGCGATCCGCAAAGCGATGGCCCCACCGAAGCTGTTGCCGACCAAATGCGCCTTCTTGATGCCCATCGCGTCCATGAAGCCGACGGTCTGGTCCGCCCAGGTCTGCACGTTGTACTCGACGTCGTCGGGACGGTCCGAGTAGCCGAAGCCGACCATGTCGGGAGCCAGTACGTGGAAGTCCTCGCCGAGCGCTGGCAGCACCAGTCGCCAGTTCGAGTAGGCCGTCACCCCGGGTCCCGATCCGTGGATCAGCACGACCGTTCCAGAGCCGGACCCGGCCTCCAGATAATTGGTGCGAATGCCGTTGGCCACTACGCTCTGGCCGATTTCAGGCTTCTGGGTTTGTGGTCGTCATGGGTGCTCCGCTTCCAGCGTCGGGCGGCGGCAGTCAGGTGTGCGTCAGGTGTCAGTGGTCGGTCGGCCGGCACACATCATCCGGCGGTGCCGGCGGGCGTTCAGTTGTAGTAGCGGAAGACGAGATCGGCGACGCAGCAGGGCTTTGCCTCGCCCTCGACCTCGTAGGTCAGCCCGTAGACGGCCTCCGCGCCATTGCCCAGGTCCTTCACCTCGGCGAGTCGCACGTGCATACGGATGCGGCTGTCGACCTTCAGGCCCGCTGGGAAGCGGACCTTGTTGAGCCCGTAATTCAACACTGTGCCGAATCCGTCGATGGTGCAGACCTCCCAGAGGAACCCGGTGGCCAGCCCGACGGTGAGAAAACCGTGCTGCACCGTGGTGCCGAACATTCCGGTCTTGGCCCGCTCGGGGTCGACGTGGATCCACTGCTCGTCGCCGGTGAGCTTGCCGAACGTGTTGATGTCCGCTTGCTTGACGGTGCGCCAACTGCTGACCCCGAGGTCCTGGCCGACGCGTGCCTGCAGGTCCTGGAGACCGTTGATGACCAGCGGGCCGGGTGCGCCGTGCCGGGTTTCGGTCAGGCTCGGTTCGCCCATCATTTTCCATCCTGCGGTAGGGACACGGGTGATCTCGCTGGCCGAGTCAAGCACCGGCCATCGCGGAGTCGGGCCTGCTGGGGGCGGTTTCCTGCTCAGTGGGAGCGCCACCGGAGTTCCCGCCGCGCGAAGGTCAGCGGGCGATCACAGCGGCGACGTCCAGTGACGCGTCACTGGTGCTGTACCACTCATAAACGCCGTCCGGCCGGATTCGCCGCTCGATCAATCCCGACCACCGCAGGTAGGCGATGTGCGCAAGGGTCTCGTTGATCGCGAGCTGCCGCTGGTGTGCGAGCAGCGCGCCGGCGACGAGCCGATCGGTCAGCGCCCCCACCGTGCACGGTCCGTCCTGGATCGCCCGGCGGATCCGGTCCAGCCTGCGGACCTTGTTCCGCATGATCGCCTGGATGCGGCTGACCGCATCGCCGAACGGCCGGCCGTGCCCGGGATAGACCAGCTCCGGGCGACGATCCCTGATCAGTTCCAGCGAGTGCAGGTAGCTGCGCATCGGGTCGGCGTCGAAACCACGCTCGAACGTCACCGGCGGGGTGATGCCGGGCAGCAGATGATCACCCGAGAGCAGCAGCGCTCTGCTGGGTGAGTACAGGCAGACGTGGCCAAGGGAATGCCCCGGGGTGTGGATGACTTCCCAACTGTCGCCACCGATCTGCAGCTGCTCCTCGCCGCGCAGCCGGGTGGAGGCCTCCACCACCGAGTGCAGATACGGCATCCAGCGGGTGAGGTGATCGGCCAGGTCGCCCCGTTCGTCCTCGGGAATGCCATGGTCGGCGTAGGTGTCCCGGCGTCGGGCCCGCGCGGTGTCCGGGTGCCGGTACTTCTCGCAGTCCAGGTCCGTCATGGCATGCATGGACAGGTCGGCTCCGGTCAGCTCCATCACCCGGCCGGCCAACCCGTAGTGATCGATGTGCGCGTGCGTGACGATGACCCTGGACACGTCAGCCAGCGCGTACCCGGCCCCCTCCAGCCCGGCCTCCATGGACGCAAGTCCACCGTCCGGAAGGTCAGGGCGCCATACCCCGCAATCGACGACGGTCACCTTGTCGCCGTCCGCCAGGACGTACATGTTCACGCTCTCGATCGCGTTGACGCCGATCGGCAACGCCACTCGGGTCACGCCCGGGATGGCATCTGATTCGATCGGGTGCGCGGCGCTCATCCGTGCATGCGTTCCAGAAGCGTGAACCAGACCTTGATCTCGACCTGATACGTGGTGGACGACTCGCCGACCACCCCGGCGATGCGCTGCACCTCGAACGAGGTGATGCCCTCGACGGAGAGCCGGGCACGGTCCAGCGCCTCCGACACCGCGTCCTGAATGGTCTCGCCACTGCCGTTGAGATCTATCGCCTTCTGCACGCTCACGCCCACCATCATCCGTCCCGTGGTCGACGCCGGCGGGACATGGGTTCGGCGTTTCCGCTCGGCGGAAGTGGCTGTCCCAGACCGGAGCTCGGCCGAACTCGGATGGTCCCACCCAGTGGGAGGGCACATGGAGGAACCGTTCCGGGCGCCCGCAGTCGCCCGCGCCGGTCCGCTGATCGCGAGCGACCCGCGGCTCGATGTCGAGTCGCACGATCTGGCGACCGGCGTCACCCTCGTGCTGCTCCGCGGAGCCGTCGACGCCGACACCGCGCCCTATCTCGAGGAGTGCCTGGCCGGTCCGATCGGTCGTCGCCCGAGCGGATCCGTCCAGATCCTGCTGAACATGGCGGATGTCACCTTCCTGGACCGGGCTGGACTGGAGGCATTGCTGCGCGTCCAGGATGCAGTCGCCGAGGTGGGAGGTGCGATGGAGTTGCTGGCGCTGTCAACGTCGATCGTCCGATTGCTGCACGAGGCCGAGATGGACGGCGAGTCCTGGATGCAGATGGACAGTGATGGATCCTGAAGGCAGCCGGCTCTAGGACCGCAACGACGCTGGCAGCGCCGAATTCAGCCCGTCGGGCACGAAGGCAACCTCGGGGATCGGTCCGTCGAAGCCAGTGCCGAGCGTGGCGCGACGCGGCCCAACCGAGATTGCCGACCTGTTCACCGCCGCGGCATTGCCTCCCGCCGTGGGGCGCACTCGCTTGTGAGGTCGCCGCGCGGCGCGCTCGACGCGGTGTGCCGGAACCTGGTGACCACCACCACGACCCTCGCGGTGCGCGTGCGCGATGGCGCGCGCCGTGCACTGCCCCGCGACAGCGTCGAGGTGGTTCTCGAGGGCCAGATCGTGAGCGTCAAGCGGGTTTCCTCGACGGCGACGTCACGACGCTGCAGCCGGAGTTCGACGATGCCCGTGCCGCGGCCGGAGCGCTCCGCGTGCCGGTCGAGGAGATCATGCGTCGTGTCAGGCTCGGTCTGCCGGACGATGACGTGCTCGACGGCACGCGCCACCACCTCACCCGTCCTGACTGACGGTGCCGAGGCCGGGCCCGGGCCAGGTCGGTCAAGCGGTAACGCGGGCGCTATCTCCGGCGGTCGCGGCGAACGAGGTTCCCGACACCATGCGCGCCTGGTCGGAGGCGAGAAAGACGACCAGCGCCGCGACGTCTTCGGGCTCGACCCAGGGCACACCGAGCGGGGACTTGGCAGCCAGTGCTTCCGTGGCAGCTCGCTCGTCGCGGTCGACGTCGCCACTGGGCTGCGCCCCGCCGTCGGACAGCGCTTGGGCGTAGCGATCTTCGTGCCGGGTCAGGACGGTGTTGACCAGGCCCGGAATAACGGCGTTGACGGTGATCCGGTGCGGGCCGAGTTCGAGAGCGGCCGACTTCATCAGCCCGATGATTCCCCACTTGGACGCCGAGTACGCGGCACCGAACTTGGTGCCATGCTGACCCTGGGTGGAGGACGTGACAATGATGCGCCCGCCCCCGCGCCGCACGAGGAAGGGCGCGAAGACGCGCAACGTGTTCGCGGTCCCGGTGAGGTTGACGTCGATCTGGTCGTGCCAGTCCGGGTCGGTCATGTCGAGGAGCGGTCTGAACGCCTGAATGCCGGCGTTCGCGAACACGATGTCGATCCCGCCCCATTGCGCGTCGATGTCGTCGGCAGCCTCGCGCAGCGCGCCGATGTCACGCTGGTCGACGACGTGTGACAGCCATTGCGCACCGACCTCGGATACCAGACGCCCGGTCTCGTCGAGGTCCGCACGACTGGCGGGCGCGAAGTCGAGGGTGGAGCTGACGTGGCCGGCGATGTCGATGCCCGCGATGTCGGCACCGGCGCCGGCCAGGGCAACGGCCGCAGCCCGTCCGATGCCGCGGGCCGCACCGGTGACCACGGCGACCCGCCCCGAGAGCAGCCACGGCTGGATGGGTGAATGTGGCGTGGACACAGCCGAGCCACCTTTCGTTCCAACGATACCGACGTCGCCATAACGCGTTGCTGTCACAGCCGGTCGTATCGCGAGAAGACCCTACCATTTTGGCGCGAGGTCAGGCGGTCACCAGCTGGACCCCGGCGCTTCCACGTCCGTTCGCAGTGTGAGCGAGGTCCGCTGCATCACGGTCAGCGCGTGGGCGATGACGCCGACGCCCAACACGGTCCAGGCCAGTCCGGGTCGCGCCATCGGCGCGCCCTCGGTCGCTGTCAACGTCCCGTTCCTTCCGCCGGTGAACTGCCGGGTCGTGCGGCAACCGTTGGCAAACATTTGCCATGCTTTGCCAGACATTGCTACGATCTGGGACATCAGTCACAGCGCGGCAACCGCCGCGGGCGGTGTTGATCGATGCAGTGCTGACCGGACGGAGGCGCGGCAGCGGGATGGTGACCCTGCACGACGTCGCACGGGAAGCCGACGTGGCCGTGTCGACCGTCTCCCGGGCGCTGTCCAACCCCGATCGGGTCAGCCGCTCCACCCGTGATCATGTCCTGCTGGTGGCCAGGAAGCTGGGCTACCAGCCGCCGCGGGCCGGCACGCGGACCCAGATGCTGGCGATGCTGGTGCACGACGTCACCAACCCCTACAACTTCGGGCTGATCCGCGGGGCCGAGGCACAGGCCAGGGCGGCGGGCTACACGCTGGTGCTCGGCGACTCCCAGCAGAGTCCGGAACTCGAGTCGGCGCACGCCGACCGGCTGCTGTCCAGCGTGGACGGCCTGGTGCTGTCCGGGAGTCGCCTTCCGGAGCAGCGGCTGCGCGAGCTCGCCGACCAGCGACCCCTGGTGCTGTTCAACCGGGAGGCGAGCGGGCTGCCGAGCGTCGTGATGGACTCCGTCGGCGGCAGCCGGCAGATCATCGACCACCTGGTCGCACTCGGACACCGCCGGATCGGGTATCTGGGCGGGCCGCCGGAATCGTGGACCGACGACGAACGATGGCGGGCCCTGTCCGCGGCGGCCGACGCTTCTGGCATCGAGATCGTCAGGCACGGACCGTTTCTGCCCACCCTGGACCAGGGCTTCGCAGCGGCCGACGTCGGCCTGGGCAGCGGGGTGAGCGCCATGATCGCCTTCAACGACCTGCTCGCGATCGGAGCGCTGCAGCGGCTGGAACGCCGTGGTGTCGATGTGCCCGGCGAGATGAGCGTCGTCGGATACGACGACATCTTCGGCTCCGACTTCTGCCACCCGCCGCTGACCACGGTCACGGGACCGGTGGAGGATGCGGGTCGGACCCTGATCGATCTCCTGCTGGGAATCGCGAACCGGCCGAACCCACAAATCACCCTGCCGACCCAATTGCGGATCCGGGATTCCACCGGCCCACGTCGGACCGGATGACGATGATCTTGTCGATGGAGGCGTGATGGCTGCCCGGATAAATGCTTTCAAGGAACGGCTCCGTGATCAGCAGATCGGGCTGTTCGCCACGCTGAACAGCCCGGCGCTGGCCGAACTCCTCGCCGGCTGCGGGTTCGATTGGATCCTCATCGACACCGAACATTCGCCTGGCGAGATGGCCGATGTCGTGGCCCAGCTGCACGCCTTGCAAGGGCATGACGTCAGCGTGATCGTCCGCCCGGCGTGGTCGGACATGGTTCTGATCAAGCGTTTGCTCGACGCCGGGGCGCAGACCCTGCTGATCCCCAACGTGCAGACGGCGCAGGAAGCGGCCACCGCGGTGAGCTACGCCCGGTATCCGCCGGCCGGGGTGCGCGGGGTGTCGAGCGGTTCGAGGGCCGCGCAGTACGGGCAGAGCGCTGACTACCTGCGCACCGCGGACGAGCAGATCTGCATCCTGGTCCAGATCGAGACCCCGCTCGCTGTGCGCAATCTCGAGTCCATTGCTGCGGTACCTGGGGTGGACGGGCTGTTCATCGGACCCAACGACCTTGCCGCCTCCATGGGTTACCTGGGCGATGCCCAGCACCCGGCCGTCCAGGCCGCCGTCGATGACGCGCTCGACCGGATGCGGGCGCTGGACATCGTCACCGGCTACCTCACGACCAACGAGGCGGAGGCCCGGCGGCGGACCGCGCAGGGCGTGCACGTGATGGGCGTGGCCACCGACACCTCGATCATCAACCGCGGCGCTGCGGCCAGCCTGGCCTCGCTCCACGGCGCGGCGTCACCCCGCTGACCAATCACATCCACCGAGCCGGGCCAGGAGAACTGCATGTCGACCCCCGACGTCGCCCGAAAGGCGTTCACACGGTGAGCGTTTCGTCGGCAGCTTCGTCGGCAGCTTCGTCGGCAGCTTCGTCGGCAGAGCCGTCCGACGCCGGAGGGCGCGGCGGCCTGAATCGCGGATTGGCGCTGCTGGTCGCCGGGGCCTTCTTCATGGAGATCCTCGACGGCACGGTCATCGCGCCCGCGGCGCCGGCCATCGCGGCCGACCTCGGGGTGCCGCCCGTCGACATCAACGTCGCGATCACCGCCTACCTGCTCACCCTGGCCGTGCTGATTCCGATCAGCGGGTGGATGGCCGATCGTTTCGGTGCGCGCCGCGTCTTCATGGTGGCGATCGCGATCTTCACCCTGGCCTCCGCCGGCTGCGCGCTGGCCACCAGCCTGCCGATGCTGACCTCCACCCGGATCCTGCAGGGCGTGGGTGGCGCGATGATGGTGCCGGTCGGTCGGCTGGTCGTGCTCCGGACCACCGCGAAGGCCGAGATGATCAGGGCGATCGCGTTTCTCACCTGGCCGGCGCTCGTCGCACCTGTCATCGCTCCGGCCGTCGGTGGCGTGCTGAGCACCTATGCGTCCTGGCGCTGGATCTTCGTCATCAACCTGCCACTGGGCATCGCGGGCCTTTTCCTCGCGGCCCGACTGGTGCCCGACGTCCGCGCGGAGGGCAAACCCCGGCTGGACTGGCGCGGGTTCGTGCTGACGGCGTTCGGGATCAGCGCCCTGCTGGTCGGCATGGAGAACATCGGCATGGGGCCATCCAACTGGTCCGTGGTGGCAACCGGCCTGGCGCTGGCGACGGTGTTCCTGTCTACCGCCGTCGTGTATTTGCTGCGTGCCTCCCGGCCGTTGCTGGACCTGCGCATGTTGCGCATCGCCAGTTTCCGGGTGACGGCAGGCGGCGGGTCGCTGTACCGGTTGGTGATCAGCGCGATCCCGTTCCTGTTGCCGCTGTTCTTCCAGGTGGGATTCGGTTGGTCCAGCGCGCAGGCCGGCGTGGTGATCATCGCGTTGTTCGCCGGGAACGTCGCGATCAAGCCGGCGACGACGCCGCTGATGCGCCGTTTCGGGATCCGCCCGGTGCTGCTGGTTGCGGTCGCTGCGTCGTCGATCTGCCTGGTGATCATGGCTCTGCTGCAGGCGTCCACCCCGCTGCTCGTCATCCTGGTGGCGCTGGCGCTGTCGGGCATCTTCCGGTCCATCGGCTTCTCGGCATACAACAGCGTCGCCTTCGCCGACGTTGAGCCAGAGCGGATGACGCAGGCCAACACCCTGTTGTCCACGGTGCAGGAACTGGCCGCGGGACTTGGCGTCGCCGTCGGCGCGCTGTTGCTGCGGCTGGGCGATCCTGTTGCCGCGGCGCTGGGGCTTCCGGACAGCGCAAACGCGCCGTTCCGCATCGCGTTCGTGCTGCTTGCCGTGCTGATGCTGGTGCCCGGCGTCGAGGCGTTGCTGATGCCGCGGTCCATCGGCAGTGAGGTCACCGGTAGGACGTGAGTCGTCACGCGGGTGCCGCGCAGTCATCGGAAACCCTGCCGCTCGCCGGGAATTGCTGCGCCAGTGGCGCGGTGAGTGCCCTAAGAGGTACACCGACCCACTGGCGTAACGGCCTGATCTGCTCAGGATGCGACGGGGCCGGCCGGACATCGCCCGGTGACCGGCGATCAGCCGCGTGGAGAGGTTCTCGATGAAATTCGTGGGAAGAGCCGACGGTCCCCATACCATCATCTGCCGGCTGTTCGACGACGATTTGGTGGCCGACGTCGCCGAGGCCACCGAGTTTCTCGGGCCATGTTCCGGAATTCATCTCGGCCGCGGCCGGGCTTTCCGCCGGTACCCGATCACGCGCCGAGATCGCCGAGGTGCCAGCGGTTCGCCCGTCCGCCAGGGTGCTGTGCATCGAACTGAACTACCGGCTGCACGCCGCGGAGGCGGGCCTTCCGATCCCGGAGTATCCCGCCTTTTTCGGACGGTGGACGCCGTCGCTGGTCACCGGCGACATCCCGGTTCCGGTGCCCTCCGGCGAGCCCGGTCTGGACTGGGAGGTGGAACTCGCCGTGGTCGTCAGCCGGCCGTTGGACCGGGTCGACGCGGCCGCTGCGCTGGGCGGCGTCTTCGGGTACGCCGCGTTCAACGATCTGCCCGCGCGGGAGCACCAGATGCATTCGCGGCTGCGGACTCTCGGCAAGAATGCCGATCGGAGCGGGCCAATCTCGCCGATCGTCACCGCCGATGAGGTCGGCGATCCCGCCGACGGGCTCCGACTGGTGTCCAGAATCAACGGCGAGGTGGTGCAGGACGGGAACACGGCCGACATGATCTTTCCGGTCGGCGACATCCTGGCCTACGTCAGCGAGGTGCTCACCCTGGCTCCCGGTGACGTCATCTGCACCGAGACGCCGGCGGGAGTCGGCTCCAAACGCACGCCGCCGCGGTACCTCGGACCCGGAGACGTCGTCGAAGTGGAGATCGGGCGGGTCGGAATCCTCGGCAACCCGATCGTGGAGTCGGTATCTGTCTGAGGGGTTCCCTCCGGCAGTGCCATCGACAGCGCCGGTCGCCATTGCTTCTGCTCACCAGAAAGAGGTTCAGCTCTGCGCCGCCCGCGGTCAGACTCGGCGGGGATCAGTCCTGGGAGATCGGTACCGGGAGATCGGCGAAGGGCGGCTCGATGCCGACGGTCAGTGATGCACCCACACAGTCGTCGTTCGACAGCGCTGTCTTCAGGACCGTCATCGGCACGGTGACCAGCGGCGTCGTGGTGCTCACCTCGCGGGACGACGACGGCGGGGTGAATGGGGCTATCAACGGCTGCAGGTGCTGGCCCGGTGCTGGCAGCCCACCACCTCGGCCCTGCTCGACCGCGTCGGGCTGGCACCGGGCATGCGCTGCCTGGATCTGGGATGCGGTGGCGGCGACGTGAGCTTCGAGCTTCGGCAGGTCGGACCCGACGGCTCGGTCGTGGGGATCGACATGGACGAGGTGCAGCTCGCGCTGGCCGCGGAGGCGGCCGTCAAACAGGGGCTGGACAACCTCGAATTCCGGGCGACGAACGTCTACGAATGGGCCGAACCCGGGTCGTACGACATCGCGTACTGCCGATTCCTGCTGCAACACCTCAGCCGGCCGGTCGATGTGCTGCGAAGAATGTGGCAGGCCGTGACGGTCGGCGGGGCGATCGTTGTCGAGGATGCCGATTTCGAAGGGTCGTTCTGCGACCCGCCCAACCCCGGCTTCGCGTTCTGGGTCGATGCCTACAAGCGGGTGCTCGAACGGCACGGCGGTGACCCGCAGCTCGGTCGCAAACTGCACCGGTTGTTCCCGGCGGCCGGAATCCCTGAGCCGGCAATCACTCTCGCACAGAGGACCGACACCACCGGCGAAACAGGACCCTGCCCTATTCCACGGTGTCGGCCACCGCAGAGGCGATCGTGCACGAAGGTATCGCGACCGCCGAGGAGTTGAAGCGGCGCTGGCGAATCTCGCCGACTTCGCCGAGGACCCTGCCTCGTTGTGCGGGTCGCCGCGGGTGTTCCAGGCATGGTCGCGGCGTCACCGCGACTGACGAAAGTGGGATCTCGTTAGGTTAGTACGAATCGGTGATTCCATTAGTACAATCGGCGATCGTTGTGTCGGCGGGGATCAGCAGGCGCCGCCAGATCAGCGGATTGACGCCGCGCACCACCACCCGGAGTCGGTACACGCTCGGACGGGGTGCGGGCGGCATGGTGTCGGGCATGGCGCCCATCCTCGCCTCGCGCTGCGGGCGGATGGCCCCGGGCACGGCGCCTCCCACGGTTTGTCCCGCTCTCCGTCCGAAGTCGTCGCACGTCATCGGGGTCACGAGCCTCCACGAGCGGACCCAGAGGGTGCCAGAAAATTCGATCAGACCATGCCATCTACCGCGACCAACGACACCGCAACCGGCCCGGATGTGGGACAGACACGGCCGGCGGCTGTTCAACCCCGGTTGTCGGGGGGACGCTTGTCGCGAAGTCCCTGACGGGATCAGCCTGCGGGGAGAGGCCCCGACGAGGGGAGAGTTCCATGCTGGGAGAGCATCCGATTACCCCGGTGCTGCTGGCCAAGGACCTGGCCGCGGCGCCGGAGTTTTACCACGACCAACTCGGCCTGGAGATCCTGACCGAGAGCGAGGCGGCCATCGTGTTCCAATGCGGCGGCGGCACCCACCTGGACATCACCCGGAGCGCCACCGGGACCGCGGACGAGCAGACCCAGGCGGCCTGGCAGGTCACCGACATCCGCGCCGAGGTCGCCAACCTCCGCTCCCGCGGCGTCATGGTCCAGGACTACGACATACCGGGACTGAAAACCGAAGACGGCATCGCCGACATCGGCTTCGCCTGGGCCGCGTGGGTCATCGACCCCGGCAAGAACGCCCTGGGCATCCTGCAACTCAAGCAATGAACCCAGCCATCGCCCCCCCAGGAACCAGGACGACGTCGGGGCCGGGCCGTTGATCAGCGGCTTCCGGGACCGCGAACCTGCGAACCGCAACGGCCACATCGCTATTCCGTTGCGGACGGATCGAGTTGCCGACGACCGCTCCCACATCTTGGGCGCGGACCGCAGCCACCTGTCGGCCCGCAGGGCTTTTGGGCCCGCGTTTCCAGGCCGGTGATCAATGCACCTGGCGGATCAGGATGCAATGACTGTCGGCCGATGACGTCAGCTGCCGCGGAATCCGCAACGCCCGGTGAAATCGCGGTCACCCAGCAACAATCAACACAAAGGCCGGGTGGTACATGGTAGAGCCTGGAGCACCACGCGGACTCATTGGCAATACCGACGCCTCTGGGGAAGTGGGACGACGGGTGGCCGAACGCCTGGCGCGCCAGGGCATGTCCCAGCGGTTCTTCACCCAGCACCCGTCGTACTCCGTTGACCTGCCGGGTGCCGAAATGGTTTCGATCACTGATGACGGCGACGTCGAGTCGGTGAAAGAGGCGCTGACCGGGGTCGAGACGCTCTTTCTCGTCCCCATCAGAGAACGACCCGACCGCATCCGGTTGCATCAAAGTGCGATAGACGCGGCGGTGACTGCCGGGGTGCGGCGCATTGTGTATTCCTCTTTCCTCGGCGCCGCCGTGGACGCCACCTTCACCCTCGCGCGTGATCATTACGCTACGGAGCAGTACATCCGGTCGACGGGCGTCGCGTTCACTTTCCTGCGCGGCAGCGTTTTACCTACATGTCCTGCGTTGGATCATCGGTTCGGACGGAGTGATCCGCGGGCCTGGCGGAAACGGTCGCCTGGCGCCGGTGGCGCGGGACGACATGGCCGACACCGTCGCCGCGGTCATCACCGCAGACGGTGTGCACGACGGCCGGACATACGAAGTCACCGGCGCTGATCTACAGGCCAGCCGGCTTGCCTCCCACGGTTTGTCCCGCTCTCCCGCGGGTCATGTTTGGGGTCGTCGATTGGGGCTCGTAGAGGTCGACCCGGCCCTGCTCGACGCGCAGGCCGGGCGCGAGATGTGGCTGGTCCGCAACCGACTTCGAGCACTCGACCGGAAGAAACGTCCGCGACGAGGACATCCAGTCGCCGGTACCAGCCCACGAGTGCAACTGCCCGGTCGAATCCGGGCGCGACCATCGTCCACCAGCGATCAGCCAGCCGGCTCCTTTTGCGAGCGGCTCCGCGCACGGTCATCGGCTACCGCTCGAAGAGGTGACCCGCCAGCGACCAGACTCGCCCGGTGCGGGCGTGCGCCGGATTCACCCACCGTGCGCGCCCTTCCGCGGCACCGGGCTCCGCGAGATGCTCCGCGAGCATCTCGCCCCACAACGGCTCGATGAACTCGTAGGTGACCCACCGCTCAAGGTCGTGGTAGCGATCGAAACCGCGTGGGGTCAGCCGGTACCCGCCCGGAACACTGCGCAACATCCCGGCGAGAACGAATGGCGCGAGTCCGGCGCGAGCGACCCCGGACACCACCGGGCCATAGGACTCGCTCAGTGACACCCGATCGACCCCGCCGGCATATGCCTGCCAGAACGAGTCGTAGGCAGCGCCACCCCACCGACCGAGGTGCAACCACCGTGCGATCGGAAGCCGGTTGTTTTCGACCGCGTCGGCGTAGGTGGCGACACCGAAGTGGTTGACGTAGAAGTCTCCCCCCGCGAACGAGGAACTACCCGCACCCATCCCCAGGAAACGACGCCGGGTGATCGAGGTGTAGGGCATGGACCCTCGGCGGTTGAACGTCCAGACCGATCGACGCTCGTAACCCATCGAGCGCGCGAGTTCGGTGACCTGACGCAGTACCGCGTGCTCCAGATGACGATCATGACGGGCCGTGCCGAACGGCGTATAGCCGAAGCGCATCAGCGGGTACGTCGACACCTGGTCGACGCCGTACTCGAAACAGCTATTCACGTCATCCAGGAACACCCCGGGGAACGCGCCCTCGTCCTCCCACTCCACATCGACGATCAGGTCGACGTCCACGCAGCCGAATCGGCCGAACGCGTTCTCGACGGCCGCACGACTGGCTGCCGCATCGTGCGGGCGGTGAAGCCGGCGGAGTACTCCGTCGTGGAACGACTGTGCCCCGATGCTGACCGCTGTGATGCCCATGGCCGCAAGCCGGTCCAGCCGCTGCACCGTCCCGTGCGTCGGCAGCACCTCCACCGCTCGTTCCCCGGACACCGGGATCCGTCGGACCACGTCCGCGAGCTGGTCCAGGTACAGCGTCGGCGTGCCGCCGCCGATGTACATCGAGGTGAACGGCGCGTCCCCGTGCTCCGCCACGTACCAATCGATCTCACGGTGCAGGGCGGCGAAGTAGCGGCGCGCGAGATCGGCCTCCGCGAGCACCTTGTTGTAGGGGCAGAACGGGCAGATCCACTCGCAGAACGGCACATGGATATAGGCGCCGACGGGGCCGTCGAACGATGCGACGACGTCCTTCGGCCGCAGGGAGGCCGTTGTGGTGCCGACACTGTTCACAGGGCACCCCACCGCCTCGTTGACTCCTTCACCACACAACTCCCGCCAGATCCGGAACAGGGCCCAAGGTCCCGTTTCCGAAGCTACGAACCGCCGGACCACTGCGACGGGATCGGGCCGGTCCGACGCCGGTCCAGGGACTGCTGGTGTTCGACATCGCTGTAAAGCGCGGAATTGTTTGGCATAGATCGCAGACCAGACTGCGCCACTTAGGGCGCGCGACGGAATAACCTAGGTTTTGCGGCTTGAGTCGGCTAGGTTTGTGGTATGTCCGACGGAACGCAACCGGTGGAGTCGGTCGCCCGGAAATACGTGGCGTTGCGGCCACATCTGGATGAGCGACAACGTCGACTGTTTCTGGGGGCCGAGGCGCGGGAATTCGGCAGGGGTGGGATCAAGCTCGTCGCGGCGGCCACTGGCGTGCATCCGGACACGATCGCCCGTGGGGTTCGAGAGTTGGCCGGCGAAGCGGAACCGGCGGTGAGAGTGCGCGCTCCCGGTGGCGGCCGGAAGAGCCTGGCGGAGTTGGATCCGGGATTATTGTTGCAGCTCAGGGCTTTCGTGGATCCCGAGACTCGCGGGGACCCGATGTCGCTGCTGGTCTGGACGACGAAGTCGACACGGAACCTGGCCGATGCGTTGACCGAGCTCGGGCATCGGGTCAGTGACCGAACGGTGGCCCGGATGCTCACCGATCTGGGATTCAGTTTGCAGGGCAACACCAATGTCCTGGAAGGCAAGCAGCATGCCGACCGGGACGCCCAGTTCCGGTATCTGCACAAGCAGGTCACCGAACACGCCGCGGCGGGTCAACCCGTCATCTCGGTCAACACAAAAAAGAAGGAACTGGTAGGCACCTACAAAAACGGTGGCAAGGAATACCGGCCGACGAAATCACCGGAACCGGTGAACATGCACGACTTTCCTGACAAGGAACTCGGAAAAGCGATCCCGTACGGCATCTACGACGTGTCCGCGAACGCCGGATGGGTGTCGGTCGGCACCGACCACGACACCTCCGCGTTCGCTGTCCGAACGCTCCGCCGCTGGTGGGACACCAACGGCAAGGGTCGGTACCCCGACGCCGACCGGTTGTTGATCTGCGCGGACGGCGGCGGTTCCAACGGGTCGCGGGTCCGGGCCTGGAAAGTCGAGTTGGCGAAATTCGCGGCCGACACGGGCCTGAAGATCACCGTCTGCCACCTACCGCCCGGCACCAGTAAATGGAATAAAATCGAGCACAGGCTGTTCTCGCAAATCACCATGAACTGGCGC
>JBBQGJ010000018.1:0-36710 GCA_038322925.1 Mycobacteriales bacterium | reverse complement strand
TCGCCGCCAGCAGGCAGGTGACGTGCATGTCGTGGGTCACAGGCATGCGTGATCGGGACGTCCCGACTCTCCGGGTCTATGCCGCGGTCCGTGCAGGCGTACGGAAGTCCGGTGTCACCCGGGCGAGGACGCACTGCGCGTCGCTCCGGGGCGACGATATGCCGCGGCGACTCAGGCCAGCTCGAGGGTGCATCGGTCATCAGGGTGCATCGGTCATCAGGGACGAAATCGTTCACCGTTGCAACAGTTCTACGCTGAGCGCGTGGATGGGACGTGGATCGACTTCGGCGCGGGGCCGCCCGTGGCCCGCCCGATCGACGTGACATGGATTCACGGATCGCCCGCGGCCGAGCACAACACCGATCCCGACATCCAGGTCTTCGCCTACGACCCGCACACGGTGATCCTGCGGCAGAACAAGGCGATCGACTACGAGGCGCCTTTCCTGTTCCTGCTGTTCGGCAATTCCGGCGCAGTGCTGATCGACACCGGCGCGACCGCGTCGGCCGAGTATTTCCCGTTGCGCGAGACGGTCGACGCGCTGATCCGCCGATGGCTGCAAGCCCATCCCCGCTCGGAGTACGGGCTCCTGGTGCTGCACACCCACCCGCACGGCGACCACGTCGCCGGCGACGGGCAGTTCGCCGGCCGCGCCGGAACCGTCGTCGTCGACGCCGCTTGGGCAACGACGAGCGAGTATTTCGGGTTCGGCGCAGCTCCTGATGCCATCGCGAGAATCGATCTCGGCGGCCGCGTCCTGGAATGCCTTTCCACGCCTGGGCACCACGAGGCAGCGGTGACGTTCTACGACCCGCACACCGGGTTCCTGCTGACCGGCGACACGGTCTATCCGGGACGGCTGTACGTCAGCGACTGGCCGGCGTTCACCCGCAGCATCGAGAAGTTGATCGCGTTCTGCGAAACCCGGCCCGTCACCTACGTTCTCGGCTGTCACATCGAGATGACCCGGCGGCCGGGCGTCGACTACCCGATCCGTACCACCTACCAGCCCGACGAACCGGCGTTGCAGCTGACCGTCGACCAACTGCGCGATGTCCGGGCGGCGATCGACTCGATCGGAGACCGGCCCGGCCGGCACGCGCTCGCCGACTTCGTCATCTGTCGCGAGCCCGACGATGCCGAGGGATCTGCCGCCGGGCGGCCATGAGCACCAATCGGAATTGGTCCGGGCGGCTACCCGCCAGACGCGCGAGGCCATATGATCTCATCGTCCGGGGTGAACTGCGGCGACGAATTGCCACATTCCCCGAGTCAGCGAGTCGGCCCGCCGAATAACGCCCCCCACCCAGTCGTCGGGTGTGTGTCGGGACGGCTATTGGATGCGGCTCAACGATGACGGCGGTTGGAGACAATGACAAGGGTGCAAGGTCCCACTGCGACAGCTGTCGTGCCCGACCCACCGACTGCGCCGTATTCGCGATGCCTGCGCAACTACGACCTGGACGGGTGGGGCTGGCTCCGCCAACCTGCAAGGCCCGACGTCGTTTGCGCGTCCGCCCGTTCCGGAAGTACCTGGCATCGCCCGCGATTTCCTACCGACGGATCGAGCCGCTGCTGTCCGAGCCGGTCGAGGACGGCCCGGGTGCCATCGATCCCGGGTCGCTGGACGGCGCGCTGACGCTGGACCACGTGTCATTCTGCTACGACGCGAACGGGCCGACGATTCTCGACGACGTCAGCATCGAGGCCCGGCCCGGCGAGTTCGTGGCGGTCACCGGACCGTCGGGAGCCGGCAAGTCCACGCTGCTGCGGATGCTGGCTCGGGTTCGAGACACCGGACTCCGGCCGGGTGCTGTATTGCGAGCGGGACCTTGCCGGGCTGCGAAAGGACAGCGTCCGGCGCGGTACTCCAGGGCGCCACGGTCCCGGCGGGCACGATCCTCGCGGCCATTCGCGGCGGCCAGGATCTGCCGGAATCCGCGGTGTGGGACGCGGTCGAGGCCGCGGGGATCGCGCACGACATCCCGCGCGCTGCCCATGCAACTGCAGACCATGATCGCCCCCGGCCGCTCGGTGTTCTCGACCGGACAGCTGCAACGCCTGTGCATCGCGCGGGCGATCGCCAGTACACCGAGAATCGTCTTGCTCGACGAGGCCACCAGCGCCCTGGACAACGCCACCCAGGCCGCGGTCGCCGCGGCTCTCGACCGCATCCAGGCCACCAGGATCGTGGTCGCGCACCGGCTCAGCACCATCCGTCACGCCGACCGGATCTACGTGCTCGAGCACGGCCGGGTCGTGCAGACCGGCACCTACGAGTCACTGATGAGTGCGCCCGGGATGTTCCGGGACCTGGTCTCCCGTCAGGTGCTCGACGAGCAGTCGGTCATGACCTGAACCTGGGACCCGGGGCGGCCGGCGATTCAGGCCAGCTACCTCCGGGGGCCAAGACGGCGTAGTAGCCGGGAATGTGCTCGGGTTCGCTGGTGCCTCGCAGTGGAATGGTCTCGATGTCCGCGGGGCCGTCGGCGACGACCAACCATTCCGAAGCGGGGAAGACGTCCACCCTTTCCGGCTCGCCGAAGTGGCCGGGGCGGGGCAGGTCGGCGATGGCCCGCTCGAGCGGCGCCGGGATATGCCGCGCCGTCGCCCCCAGGTGCTCCAGGTAACCCAGCGCGCTGCCCCGAAAGTTGGTCTCCGCCAGGAAGACCCGGCCCCGCACGCCGACCACCTGATGCAGGGTCCTGGCGAACGCGACACGTCCCGCCGGATCGAGGATGTGCAGCACACCCCGGACGAAGACGTTGGCGTCGGCCCCGATGTCGGCTCTGATCTTCTCGCCGGCGTCCGCAGCGGTGGCGTCAAGAGCGCGGAAGCGGACCGCGGCGTGCCCGTCCGATTCCCGGTGGGCGCGGTCCACTGCGTTTTCGGCGATGTCCACCCCCATTGCGGAGGGGAACTCCGACGTCAGCCTTCGGGTGAACCGCCCGTTGCCGCTACCGACGTCGACGATCGGAAGGGTGGGGTCAAGATGTTCGGCCATGATCGCGAGGTGGGCGTCCATCTCGTCGAGATCGCCGGTGTCCCAGAGCACGTCACCGCCGACCCCGGTCGACCGAACGCTGCCCCAGAAGCGTTCCCAGCCGATCGTGGTGTTCTTCGGCGTGCGCAACGCGACCCAAGCCACATGCGGGACCAGCATCATTCTGGACATCAGGCCCAGCGCACGGCGCGACGGCGACATCGGGGCGCCTGTGCTCGCCGACATCGGCGTCATGACGAACTCGCAGGGATCGGCCGGGCCTGCAGGAGTCGTGTCATCTCTGCCGCCGGAACTGGCCCGCCGAAGAAAATACCCTGACCATAGAGGCAGCCTAATGCCAGCAGTTGCTCCATTTGAGTGGAGGTCTCGATCCCTTCCGCTACTGTACGTAAGCCCAGTGCCTCGATCAGCCGAAGCACGGCACCCACAAAGGTGATCTGTTCGCTATCGCTGGCGAACTCGCTGATCAGCGACTGGTCGATCTTGACGGTGTCGATCGGCAGTCGACGCAGGTAGCTGATCGAGGAGTATCCGGTGCCGAAGTCGTCGATCTCGATACCGACGCCGAGCTTCCGGAGCGTGCGCAGCGTCTCGAGACCGGCGATGTCCCCGATCATCAGGCCGGTCTCTGACACTTCAACGGCCAGCCGTTCCGGCCCCACTGCGTGCTGTTCGAGGGCGGCGGAAACGAACTCGGTCAGTCCGGGCCACCTGACCTCGACGGGCGCCAGATTGACGTGCACCTGGAACGGGTCGGGCATGGTGTCGACCCAGTCGCTCAGCTGCCGGATGGCGGTGTGCAGCACCCAGTGCCCGAGTTCCACGATGTGCCCGCTGTCCTCCGCGACAGGCATGAAATCCGCTGGAAGCAACAGCCCTCGCTCTGGATGCATCCACCTGACCAACGCTTCGACCGCCATGATCTTGCCGGTGGCGAGCGCCACGATCGGCTGGTAGTGCAGCCGGAGTTGGCCCTGCGCGATGGCAAAACCGAGCTCCGAACCGACCTGAAGGCGCTCCTGGGCAGCGTGGTGCATCTCCGCCCGGAACACCTGGACGTTGCCGCGCCCGCGAGCCTTGGCCGCATACATGGCGGTGTCGGCGTCCCGCAGCAACAGGTCGGCGGTCTGCCCGCGCTGGCCGAAACACACACCGATGCTCGCCCCGGCCCACACCGCCCTGTCCCCGACAGAGAACGGCTTCTGCAGCTCGGCCAGCGCCCGGTGGGCTATCCGCAGCGCGTCCTCCTCGGACGTTCCAGGCATCAGAATGGCGAACTCGTCACCGCCGAGCCGTGCCACGGTGTCGGTGTTGCGCACCACGCTGCTCAGCCGCCTGGCCACCTCCACCAGCACGCCGTCCCCAGCGCTGTGGCCGAGCCCGTCATTGATGGTCTTGAACTCGTCGAGATCCAGCAACAGCACGCAGGGCGGCCTTTCGCCCCGTTCGGACCGCACGATCGCCTGGCCGATCCGATCAGCCAACAGGGATCGATTGGCCAGGCCGGTCAACGCGTCGTTGAGCGCCAGCCGCTCCATGTCCCGCCTGGCCTGATCCAGATCGGCGGTCCGCTCGGCGACCCGATGCTCGAGCGTCTTGTACATCAGGTCGAGTTCCTCGGCGAGGAGGTTGATGCCGGTGATCACGGCGTCCACCGAGTCCCTGGCCTCGGACGGCGCCAGCCTGGCTGTCAGATTGCCCGACGCGAGCTTGACGATCAGGTCGACCAGCTCGTCGAGGCGTTTGTCGTCAAACGTTTCTTTCATGCGGGCCTTCCCGCAGAAACGCCATGGCCTTGTCGCGATCCGTGAAGAACCTGGTGGGGCACGGAACCTGGCTCACGCCGAGGGTGAAGTTCGCGATCACCCTGTCCACCGGCGACTTGCCCAGCAGGGCGATCCGCGACGCGGCGGAAGGCTGGCCGAACACCGCGCGTGCCTCGCGAGCGACCGACTTGGTGGTGGCCATGTCGACGAGCATCGGCCGTCGGGTACCAGCGCAGATGCGGTTCACCTCGTCGAAGGCTTCCTGCGCAGACGGGCCGGTGATCTGTGCGCCGACCGGCCACAACAGTCGGAGGAATCCTTCGTCATCGATGGTGAGCGATTCGTAGCGGCTATCCGCGGGCGGAATGCTCATCTGCTCACCTCGTCACACAGCGTCACCAAACGCGCACGGGTAATGGCACGTTCGTCAGACTATCGAGTGTAATCGACACTATCGCTAGGGTAGTCACTACAGCGGACGAGGGTTCTATCACCCTGTTGCCACTGGATTGCTCGCTGTCCGCTCCCCGACTGGGGCCCATTCAGGCGGAGAACGCGGGTCACCTCGCCGCGAGAACCGATCGCGGCTGATCGCCGTAATCACTGGTGCTGATCGGTGACTGGCTGGCCCTGACTGGGCTCGCGCCACGGCCATCGAACCCAGTCGGCGGTCGGACCATCCGACCAGCGAGCACCCACCCGTCCGCTTTGGAGATCACCATGTCCGCAGTCAGCACCGCCACCACCAGCCTGCCCCGCCCTGAACTCGCCCGCTCCCACACTCCTGGCCCCGGACTTCCCGACGGCGTTTCGCGTCCGCGGCGGCCGCGGAACCCGTTCCCGATCGGTGCTCGCTTCCCTCGCCGCTCGGCGGCCGAGGTGGGCGCCCTACCCGCCACCGTCCGCGACCGCTCGCGCCACGGCTGCGGTCTTCCCGGTCGGCGCCCGCTTCCCGCGTCGCACGCAGTCGGACATCCTGGTTTACCCGGCGGACATCGAACTGGGACGTCGCGCTCCGGTGCGTCGGTCGCACCCGGTCGGCGCGCGTTTTCCACGACGCCCGGAATGATGCGGGACGGTCGGTTCGTCCCGTGCAACCTGGTCGGTTCGCCGGTCGCGTGCAGCCGGTCCCGTGCAACCTGATCGGTTCGCCGGTCCCGTGCAGCCTGGTCGGTTCGCCGGTCCCGTGCGGCCTGGTCGGTTCCCGTTGCTCGGCGATGCAGGCTGAGCGGCGCGGATCGGGCTCGACCGACGAGGGCCGATCGAATTCCGATCGGCCCTCGAGTGACCCCGAAGGGCTACTGGATGAGGTCCGGGCCGCCGTGCGGTACGGTTTTGGAGGTCTCCTTCAGCGTGCCGTATGCTTTCCAAGCTCCCAACGGCCAGCCGTTGGAGGCGGGTGTCAAGGCCCAGCCCCCATCGTCTAGCGGCCTAGGACGCCGCCCTTTCAAGGCGGTAGCACGGGTTCGAATCCCGTTGGGGGTACACGGTTTCCGTGTCGGCTTCGGTCGGCAACGGAGCCACAGCGAGGCCCCGTGGCGCAGTTGGTTAGCGCGCCGCCCTGTCACGGCGGAGGTCGCGGGTTCAAGTCCCGTCGGGGTCGCTGCGCGGGCCGGAACCATGCGATTGGGACCGGCCCGTTCTGCTGGCCAGGTAGCTCAGTCGGTACGAGCGTCCGCCTGAAAAGTGGAAGGTCGCCGGTTCGATCCCGGCCCTGGCCACCACACGATCCCCGCCCTGGTCTGCCCAGGGTGGGGATCTTCGGTTTCGCCGGCCGATCATGAGTCGCGCGCTGGGGTTTGATCCCCGCCCCGGCGGACGAGCAGGGCCGCCCCGGACAGCGGCGCGACCACGGACGGCGGTCCGGGCACGGACGGCGGTCCGGGCACAGACGGCGGTCCGGGCACATACGGCGGTCCGGGCACATACGGCGATCCGGGCACAGAAGTCCCACTCAGCGCCGGTTTCATGGTCTCGGCGCCAGCATTAGACGGCGCCCAGTCCTGAAAAGCGGCGCTCAGTCGAGCGCAGGGCCCCGGGTGACGACCTGCACCGCGTTGACCCCGCTGACGAACGCTCCGTTCCACGACGTGCCGCGCGCACCGAGGGTTCGGCCTTATCCCCGCCGTTGGCCTTCGTGGCGTCACCGCGAGAAGATGCCGCGCCGCCGAGGAGCCCGACCCGACCGGGCTCGTCGGCGGCGGGCGTTCTCCGCGGGCTCAGCGCAGATCGAACACGATCCTGGCGGCCACTTCGCCCTTCAGTACCTCGCCGAAGCACTGGTTGACATCGTCCAGCCTGCGGGTTTCCCGGATCACCTCGGTCCGGCCCGACGCATGCAATGCGTACACCTCGGCGAGATCCTGTCGGGTGCCGACGATCGACCCCACCACCGTCAGTCCGTTCAGCACCGTCCGGAAGATCGGCAGGGAAACCGTGTTGTCGGGGGGCAGCGCGACGAGTACCAGCGTGCCGCCGCGGCGCAGGGAGCCGAAGGCCTGCTCGAAGATCCCCGGTGCGACCGCGGTAGTGATGGCGGCATGCGCCCCGCCGAGCGCCCCGATCGCCGCGATCGGATCGTCGATGAGCGCATTGACCACATGGTCGGCACCGAGATTCTTTGCCAACGAGAGCTTCTCGTCCGACACATCAACGGCGACGACACTCGCGCCGGCGATCTTCGCGTATTGCAGCGCCAGGTGACCGAGCCCACCGATGCCGAAGACAGCAACCAGCTGGCCCGAGCGGGCGCCGGAGACCTTGACGGCCTTGTAGGTCGTCACGCCGGCACAGGTCAGCGGCGCGGCATCCAGCGGATCGACTTCGTCCGGCACGACGGCCACGTAGGCGGCATTGGCGGTGACGAACTCGGCGTAGGAGCCGTCACGTCCGTACCCGGTGTTGACCTGCCTTCTGCACAGCGTCTCCCACCCGTCGATGCAGTACTCGCAGACGCCGCAGGCGGACCCCAGCCAGGGCATGGCCACCCGGTCGCCGATCTTCAACCGTTCGACGCCGGCACCGAGCTCCTCGACGATGCCGACACCCTCGTGGCCCGGGATCAGCGGCAGGTTCGGCTTGACCGGCCAGTCGCCGTGCGCCGCATGGATATCGGTATGGCACAAGCCGGATGTCTCGATACGGACCAGCACCTCCCCACGAGCAGGAACAGGCTTGGCGACATCCTCGACGCGAAGGTCATGGGTGAAATCATGGACGACTGCTGCCTTCATTTTCCGATCTCCTTCTGAACGTCGTGGCAAACGAGGGACGTGCGGGTTGCTTCGTCGAAAGTGGGACCTCCTTGTGGGTGGCACGCAGGGCACCGGAAGCGCGACCGGGCGCGGGTGTGAAGAATGTTGCAAGGCAGCAATTCCGCGTGGTCAGCGGGCGATTCTCCAGACGGTAGGAGAAAGAAGGTTGCGAAAAGGCTGCAACGGCCGGAATGACCGCGATGGAGCCGGAATCAAATGGGCGGTGTCGGCCAGTTCTCCGGAGCTTCCCGATCGATGGCCGGACCGGATGGGGTCACAGTCTGCATCGCAGGAGAATCCACGACCTGGATCACGCCCGAATTAGCGGCCGGAAAATGCAGAGGCGATTGCGGAGTCGCTCCGGTCGTTGACACGCGCCGCCGTCGTCGTTGACTGGGCACACCCCAGTGCTACGTGCGCGACGAGTCCTCGGCCAGGGCCATCGGTCCCGCAACGGCAGGCCTTCGGAACTGTTCTCGGCGTGTCGCCGGGACCGGTTCCGGCGACGGGCAGACGGCAGTGCCGCGCGGGTGAGGTTCACCCGCGCGGCACCGTCCGTTCTGTGGGGGCGCTGTACGCCGCTACATCTCCAGGGCCTCGTAGACGTCGACCGCACCACCGGTGGCCAGAACCGGGCAGCCCTTCGCGGAGGCGGTCGCGGCATCGAGCGAATCAGCGGTGATCACCGTGTACCCGCTGGCACCGAGTTTTCCGGCGCCGCTGACGCTGCCGTCGGCCGTCACCGCCGACGATCCGCCGAAGGGGTTACCGGGATCGGTGATGGCCTCGCCCAACGTTCCGAACCACGTCCCCCACTCCTGCATCGAGGCCTCTTGCTCCTCCGGAGTGAGCGCCATGCTGCCGCCGCTGTAGACGAACACGAATTTCGACATCGGATGCTCCCTTGCTGGTGCCGGTCACCGCATCGGTGCCGGGCAGGACTTGCGGACACCCAGTAGACGGACGTGCCGTGGCGGAATCGACAGCCCGCCCGCACCGCTTCGGCGAATCGGCGGCGACCCGCCCACGGCGCCGACCCCGCGCACCCCCACCCGGCGCGCACCCCAACCCCGGCGCGGATCAACGTCGCGGGCGCGGACAAAGCTGGCGGTTATGGGACCCGTGTGACGGAAGTAGCCGAGTTGAGCCGCGTTGTCGATGTTGATCCGCGCCGCTCAGGGGCGCGCGGGCCAGGTGGTGGAGACGACGGGGTGGTAGCGGTGGGGGAGGTTGGGCTCCCACCATTCGGACTTGAGGTCGTGACGCTCGGCCAGAAACGCCTTCGCCTGCTCATCGCCGTCGGCGATGAGCAGGCGCAGGAACGCGGGGTCTCGGTCGACCGAGGACGCCAGGTCCAGCCGGCGGGCAAGCGGTTTGCTCATCTGGATCCGGGCCACGTCGATGGGCTTGAAGTCGTCCTCCTTCGGCAGCACCCCCTGGGCAATCCACTGGTTGATCTGTCGAATCCAGTGCAATTCCGCAGCCATGGACAGATTGCTGCTCAGCTCGAACCGACGGGCCACTACGTGGCACGGCGCGGTCGGCACGTCCGGATCCAGTTCCGGGTCGATCTGGATCACCCAGAGCTCGTCCGGCCGCATCGAGTAGTCACGATCGACCAGGTGCCGGATCGGCGGGTTGTGCGCGAACGCGGCGTCCCAGTACTCACCGAATTGCGGATCGTGCCCGACACCTTTGTCGATGCGAATGGCCGGCATCAACGGGGGCACGGCCGCGGAGGCGAGCACCGTCTTCACCGAGACCGCCGCCGGGTGGGCGTCCCAGCGCTCGCGGCGCCAGTCCGGATCGGGGCATGCTTCTTCGAACACCACGAATTCACCGGTAACGGCGTCGACAGCGCTGCACATCAGGGTCGGGTGACGCGGATGGGCGCGGAGCAGTTCGGGAAGGTCGTCGAAACGGATCAGCCCGTTCAGCAAGCCTTCCAGGCGCGCCCTGAACTGTCCCAACACACCCTTCAGCGGAGCCGTCGCCGGGAGCACACCGGCATCCACCAGACGATGCATTCCCACGACAAAAGGATTGAGCACCATCATGTCCCACGGGTCGTGGGCGGAATTGCGCTGCCAGAACGTGCGGAGCAGATCAGCGGCAACATCCCCGCGGCGGCCCGGACCGTCCGATCCTGCAAGTAAGCCGTACCAGGCCAACGCGCTGCAGATCGCTCCACCGGAGGTTCCGCCGATCGCGACCAGTTCGAAATCCCGGTCCAGCCCTGGGTCGCGCAGGATCCTGCTCAGCACACCAGCGGTGAAGGCGGTCTGGCTGCCGCCTCCTTGACAGGCGATGGCCACCTTCGTACTGACCTGGTCCAGCATGGCAAACCCCGCAACCGTTGTTTCCACAACCGCTCTGCGCTAGTTCGCGGGCACATCCGGCTGGGGATGGGGAAGCTTCGCCAGCAACTGCCGTCCCCATTGCTGTGCCCGGTCGATCTCACCGTCGACCAGCGGCCCCTTGGTGCCGAGCACGTAGAAGCTCTCGGCCGGCGCCACCGTCGTGCAGCCGATGTGCCGCAACCGGCGCTGCGCGGCGTGCGCTGCCGAACCGGGTACGCGCGGCTTGTTGATCCTGGTGTCGAAGGCCACCGCCGGTACATCCAGTTCCATGTGCACCGCGTCGAGCCATTCCCGCAGTCCGTCGCCCTTGGACAGCACCCCTGCACCCTCGGACTTCGACACCGCGTCGTCCCTGGTCGTCGGTCGGCTCATGCCGAACGCGTGGGTTGGCCCGCCGACCACCAGCAGATCGACATCGCGATCGACGGCGGCCGGGGCCGCACCGACCTCGACCACATTCACGGCCATCTCCCCCGACAGTCCGGCGGCCACTGCCTCCGCGATCGCCCGGCTGTCGCCGAACATCGACTCGTACACCACGAGCGCTTGCATGTGCCTCGACTCCCTCGTCACCCCGGTACCCGCTCCGTTCATCGTTGGCGCGCGTCGAAAGCAGCGAACAGAGCCAAAGGTCCCGCTCGGCACGTGTGCCTGAGCACGCCTCCAGTGACCTGCGTCTCGTTCGGTCGGGATGTGTTGAACAATTGCCAATGTATGCAACTGTTGAACCCATGCGTACCGGCGATGGCGAGTGTTCATGAGCGCGCCGCTCTATCAGGTCAAGGCCGAGTTCTTCAGGACGCTCGGCCACCCCGCCCGCATCCGGGTGCTGGAGCTGCTGGGCCAGCGTGAACACGCCGTGTCGGAGCTGCTGCCCGAGGTCGGCATCGAGCCCACCAATCTGTCACAGCAGCTGGCGGTGCTGCGCAGGGCGGGACTGGTAGTCACCCGCAAGGAGGGCTCGTCGGTCTATTACTCCCTGACCAGCCCCGAGATCGCCGAACTGCTGGCCGTCGCCCGGGTGATCCTCACCGAGGTCATCGCCGGACAGGCCGGCTTGCTGGCGGACCTGCGCAGTCCCGTCAGCCCCGCGGCGCCGGTCGAGTAGCGGAGAGGGCCCGGTGTTGAGTCTGTGGCGCAAGATCCGCGCGGTGGGCCGGGTGGCCGAACCCGCGCCGCCCGCTCCAACCGATCACGCCCCCACGGCGACTGTGCTCACTTCGGACACCATCAAGGAACTGCACGGCTCGGTGCAGATCAGGCACGTCGACGCCGGCTCCTGCAACGGCTGCGAGGTGGAGATCGCCTCCGCGTTCGGGCCGGTCTATGACGCCGAGCGGTACGGCGCGCGGCTGGTGGCCTCGCCCCGGCACGCCGACGCCCTACTGGTCACCGGTGCCGTCACGCTCAACATGGCCGAGCCGCTGCGCCGCACCTACCAGGCGGTGCCGGGCCCGAAACTCGTTGTCGCCGTGGGCGACTGCGCCCGCAACTGCGGGGTGTTCAGCAAGGCCTACGGGGTCGCCGGAGCGGTGGGCGACATCGTGCCGGTCGACCTGGAGATCACCGGATGCCCTCCGCGCCCGGACGCGATCGTCGAGGCGCTCCGCCGGCTGACCGGCCGGTGACGCGGTGAACACCGTGCAGGCCGGCCTGCTGACGGCGGTGACCTTCGGACTGCTCAGCGCGCTGGCCGCCCTGCTCATCGCCCGTCCCGCGCGGTCGGCGGTGGTCGGCGTTGGCATCGCGGTCTGCGGCGCCGGCGCGCTGGTCGCCGGGGTCGCCGCGATGGCCGGTCAGGTCGCCTGGTTCGCGGCGCCGGACCTGCTGCCGCTGTCCGGGGTGGTCTTCGCCATCGATCCGCTCGGCGGCGCGTTCCTGGCCGTGACCGGCGGGGTGGCGGTGGCGACCGGTATCTACGGCATCGGCTATTGCCGGGGGGGGCTGGACGGTCGCCTGGTGCAGTGCATGCTGCCGCTGTTCGTGCTGGCGATGATGCTGGTGCCGGCAGCGGCGGGCGTCGGCACGTTCCTGTTGTGCTGGGAGTTGATGGCGCTGACGTCGCTGCTGCTGGTGCTCGCCGAGCATCGCCGGCGGCCGGAAGTTGCCTCGGCCGGCCGCTGGTACGCGGTGATGACGCACCTGGGACTGGTGGCCATCCTGATCGGGTTGCTGATCTTCGCCGCCAATGCCACCGACGGCACCTTCGCGGCACTGCGGCTTGCGGGCCAACACCTTTCGCCCGGCCTGGCGGCACTGATCTTCCTGGTGACGCTGATCGGCTTCGCCTCCAAGGCCGGCATCGTGCCGCTGCACGCCTGGCTGCCGCGTGCGCACCCGGAGGCGCCCAGCAACGTGTCGGCGCTGATGTCGGCGGCGATGGTCAACCTCGGCGTGTACGGCATCGTGCGCGTCGGCTTCGACCTGCTGGGCGGCGGTGCCGCGTGGTGGTGGCTGCTGGTCCTCGCGCTGGGCGCGCTGTCCGCGGTCTACGGCATCCTGCAGGCCGCGATCGGCACCGACCTCAAACGGCTGCTGGGGCATTCCACCACCGAGAACATGGGGATCGTGCTGGTCGGTGTCGGGGCGGCGGGGCTGTTCACCGCGTCCGGGGACCTGACGCTGGCCGGGCTCGCGATGGCCGCCGCGCTGCTGCACATCGTCAACCACGCCGCCTTCAAGACGTTGCTGTTCCAGTCGGCCGGCTCGGTGGTGCACGCCACCGGACGCCGCGACCTGGACTACCTCGGCGGGCTCCACGACGGAATGCCTCGCACCACAGCGGCTTTCGGCATCGGCGCGCTGTCCGCGTCGGCGTTGCCGCCGGGCGCGGCGTTCGTCAGCGAATGGCTGCTGCTGCAGGCGCTGATCCACGGACTGCCGGCCGGGGTGTCGGCGACCATCGTGATGCCGCTCGCGGTCGCCGCCGTCGCGCTGACCGCCGGACTGGCCGTGGCGACGTTCGTCAAGGCGTTCGGGGTCGGCTTCCTGGCCAGGCCGCGCAGCCGGGAAGCCGAGTCTGCGCACGAGAGCCCGCCCAGCATGCTGGCCGGGATGGGGCTGGCGGCCGCCGCCTGTGTCGGGCTGGCGCTGCTGCCGACCCTGGTGCTGCCCACCATCGGCGCGGTCGCCGGCGGCGTCGTCGGATCCGGGGATCCGGTGACGGTGACGGCGACGACCATCGCGCTGACCGACTTCGCCGGGTCGCTGTCCCCGCTGTTGCTCACCGTCGCGCTGGTGATCGGGCTGGTCGCCACGCTGGCCGCGGCACGCGCGCTGGCCACCAGGCGGGCCGCCCGCGAGGTCAGGCTGTGGGACTGCGGCGCCGGCCCGCTGTCGGCGCGGATGGAATACACCGCAACGTCTTTCGCCGAACCACTGCAGCGGGTGTTCGACGACGTGGTGCAGGCCGAGCAGGACGTCGACGTCACCCATCACCGGGAATCGGCCTACCTGGTCGAGGCCATCGAGTACCACCGCCGGGTTCCCGACCGGATCGAACGCCGGCTGTACGAGCCGGTGCTCGCCGTGATGGCGGTGTGGGGCCGGGTGGGCCGACGGCTCGCCCCCGGCAGCGTGCACCGCTACCTCGGCTACGGCTTCTACTCGCTGTGCGCCCTGCTGATCCTGCTGGTGGTAACCCGGTGAACGCGCCCAGCGTGTACGGCACCGTCGGGGTGATCCTCCAACTGCTGATCGTCATCGGACTGTCCCCGCTGCTCATCGGGATGATGCGGCAGCTCCGCGCCCGGCTGGAAGGCCGGGCCGGCCCGGGGATCGGCCAGCCCTGGCGGGATCTGCGCAAACTGATGCGCAAGCAACGGACCTCGCCGCGCGGCACCAGCGAGGTGTTCCGGGTGGCACCGCTGCTGCTGGTCGCGACCTGCCTGGTGGTGGCGGCCGTGGCCCCGTTCGTCACCACCGCGTCCGCCCTGGACCCGGTCGCCGACCTGTTCGCCGTGGTCGCGTTGCTGACGTTGGGCACGGTGGCGCTGGCCCTGGCCGGACTCGACACCGGCACCGCGTTCGGCGGGATGGGCGCCAGCCGGGAGACGACGATCATCGCGCTGGTCGAGCCGACCATGCTGGTGGCGATCTTCGCGCTGTCCGTGCCGGTCGGGTCGACGAACCTGGCCGCGATCGTCACCTCCGGCCTTGACGACCCCGCGCAGGTCTTCTCCCCGGTGAGCCTGCTGGCCGCCGTCGCGCTGATCGTGGTGATCATCGCCGAGACCGGCCGGCTGCCGGTGGACAACCCGTCCACCCACCTGGAACTGACCATGGTGCACGAGGCCATGGTGCTGGAGTACTCCGGTCCGGACCTGGCGATGGTCGAGCTGGCCTCCGCGATGCGGCTGACCGTCTTCCTCGGGTTGCTGGCCAACCTGTTCGTGCCGTGGGGCATCGCCACGTCGGGGTCGGTGCCGGTGATCGCGATCGGGGTGCTCGCCTTCGTGGTGAAGGTCGCCGTGCTCGGCGCCGCGCTGGCGGTCGGCGAGGTTTTCCTGGCCAAGCTGCGGTTGTTCCGGGTGCCAGAATTGCTCGCCGGTTCCTTCGTCCTGGGGCTGCTCGCCGTGGCCGCCTCGTTCTTCCTCGCATGAGTACCGCCCTGTACACCCAGTTGCTGAACCTGGTGGCCGGCGCGTTCCTGCTGACCGCGGTGCTGATCCTGTGGCGCCGGGAACTGACCGCGATCATCGACGTGTTCGCGCTGCAGGGCGTGGCGCTGGCCGCGCTGGTCGGCATCATCGCGGTCGCCGAGGGGTCCGCCGAACTGGGCGCGGTGGCGGTGGGCGTGCTGATCCTGCGTGCCGGGGTGCTGCCCTGGGTGCTGCGGCGCGCCGCGGCCTCCGCCGGGGTCGTCCAGCGGGAGACCAAGCCGCTGGTGAACGTGGTGTCCTCGCTGCTGGCCGCGGCCGCGTTGACCCTGCTGGCGTACGCCGTCTCGCAGCCGCTGGTGGAGCTCGCGCCGTCACCGGCCACGCACGCCATCCCGGTGGGCATGGCGGTGGTGCTGATCGGCTTCTTCGTGCTGGTGACCCGGCGACTCGCGCTGTCCCAGTTGGTCGGATTCCTGTTGCTGGACAATGGCATCACCGCGGTCGGGTTCCTCACGGCGACCGGCGTCGGGCTGATCGTCGAGCTGGGCGTGTCGCTGGACGTGTTGCTGGTCGTGCTCGTGCTGCAGGTGTTGAAGACCCGGATGCGCGAGGCGTTCGGCGCCACCGACCTGGACGAGCTCCGGGAGTTGCACGACTGATGACGAACTCGCCGCTGTGGGAATCGCCCCTGTGGGGATGGCCGGCCTGGCTGATGCTGCTGCCGGTTCTCGTGCCGTTGCTCGGGGCGCTGGTGTTCGGGGTACTCGGCTGGCGGCGGAGCACGCGCTGGGTCGGTGCGGTCAGCGCCGCCTGCGTGCTGGGCACCGCGCTCGCGATCGCCGCCGGGGTGACCGCGTCCGGTCCGCAGCTGGCGTTCTTCTCGCTGCTGCGGGTCGACGCACTCAGCGCGTTCCTGTTGATCGTCATCGGCGCGGTGGCGCTGATCAGCGCCGTGGCCACCCCCCGATACCTCACCGTCGAGGTCGAGGCCGGGCGGGCCGACGAGCGGGATTGCCGGCAGATGGTCCTGCTGGTGCAGGTATTCCTTGCGTTGATGGCGTTGGCGGTGCTCGCGGCCGGGCTCGGCGTGCTGTGGGTGGCGATGGAAGCCACCACCATCGTCACCGCCTTCCTGGTCGGCCAGCGCCGCGGCCGTGCGGCGGTGGAGGCCGCGTGGAAGTACGTGGTGATCTGCTCGACCGGGATCGCGCTGGCCCTGCTGGGCACCTTCCTGCTGAACTTCGCCGCGCAGCACACCCCGTTGCCCACCGGGCTGGATTGGGTGGATCTGGTCGCCGCGGCGCCGCACCTGGATCCCGGGGTCACCCGGATCGCGGCGGCGCTGCTGATCGTCGGGTTCGGCACCAAGGCCGGGCTGGCTCCGCTGCACGCCTGGCTCCCCGACGCGCACAGCCAGGCCCCGGCGCCGGTGTCGGCGCTGATGTCCGGGGTGCTGATCTCGGTCGCGTTCTACGCGGTGCTCCGGGTCAAGGTGATCGCCGACGCCGCGCTCGGGCCCGAGTTCGCCCGCGCGTTGCTGGTGGTGCTGGCGCTGGCGTCGCTGACGCTGGCCGCCTCGCTGCTGCTGGCCCAGCGCGACTACAAACGCCTGTTGGCCTATTCAAGCATCGAGAACATGGGCCTGCTCGCGCTCGGAGCCGCGATCGGCAGTCCGCTGGCCATCGCCGCGGTGCTGTTGCACATCCTCGGGCACGGGCTGGCCAAGAGCTCGCTGTTCCTGGGCGCGGGCCGGATCCTGCAGGTCACCGGGACCAGCCGGATCGACCGGGTGCGCGGATTGGCCGCGCGGGAACCGATGCTGGCCGGATGTTTCGGTTTCGGCGTGCTGGCGATCATCGCCTTCCCGCCGTTCGCGCTGTTCGCCAGCGAACTGGGTATGGCCCGGGCGGGCTTCGATGCCGGGCTGGGCTGGCAGATGACCGCCGCACTGCTGCTGGTGCTGGTGATCGCCGCCTCGCTGGTCAACCACACCAGCCGGATGCTGCTCGGCGCACCGGTGGCGGCGGTTGCTGCGCCCTCGGAGGCTGCCGCCTCCAAGGACACGGTCGTTGATGCTGCCGGCCTTGAAGCCGTCGATCTTGCGCCTGTTCCGGCGGCCGGACCGTTCGCCGCTCCCCCGGTCGCGGTGCGGACGCTCCCGGCGCGGTCGGCCGTGGTGTCGACCGTGGCGGTCGCATCGCCGATCCCGGCCGTTTCACCGATCGCCATCGAGGTCGCAGCCGGGCCGACCGTTGCTGACGCGCGCCGGTCCCGTCCGGGAGCCGAGATCTACGCCATGGGAGGCGCCTTGCTCGGCTGCGCCGTGCTGGGCCTGACGTTGGGCCCGCTGGGACCGCTGCTGGCGCAGGCCACCGCCGTCATCACGAGGACGCCATGATGCCACCGATGACCAACGCCGACCTCGCCGGTTCGGGCGGGTCCGCCGACCAACCCGGTGCCGCGTCGAACACCGGACCCGTAGTCGGCACAGCCCGCGCTGTCGGCGACGACGCGGGAGGTCCGGGCCCGCTGGCCGGCGCGCAGCCGGTCGGGTACCACCGGGTGGCGCTGACCGTCGCCGCCGACGAGCTTGCACAACATGCACAATTGTTGCTGGACAGGGGTTTCCGGATCGCCCTGGTGGCCGGCCACGACGGATCGAGCGGTGCCTCCCCGGCCGGGGAGGTCGCCCCCAACGCCATGCGGGTGGTGTACCTGTTCACCCATCCCGCCACTGACCAGCGCGTCGAACTCTGGTTGCGGTGCGCCCACACCGATCCGCATGTGCCGAGCTTGGCGGGCCTGTCGTTCGCCGCCGGCCGCTTCGAACGCGAGATACGCGACCTGTTCGGCATCGTCCCGGACGATCACCCGATGCCGAGCCGGCTGGTTCGGCACTTCCACTGGCCGACCGGATGGCACCCGATGCTGGCCGGCGCCGGCGAGCCGCCACCGTTCGGTGACGTGGACGGTCCGTTCAGTTTCCGGATCGTGGAAGGCACCGGGGTGTACGAGATCCCGGTCGGCCCGGTGCACGCCGGGATGATCGGCCCCGGTCATTTCCGGTTCTCCGTCGTGGGCGAGACGATCCTGAACCTGAAGGCGCGCTTGTGGTTCGTGCACCGCGGCATCGAGAAGCTCTTCGAGGCAAGGCCTCCCGCACAGGGAATCGAGCTGGCCGAACGGATCAGCGGCGACACCTCGGTCGGGCACACCCTGGCGTTCTGCCAGGCCGTCGAGGACGCTTGCGGCACAACCGTTTCCGTGGCGGATGGACAGGTGCGGGCCATACTGCTCGAGCTGGAACGGATGTACAACCACGTCACCGACATCGGCGCGCTGTGCAATGACGTCGGGCACTCGATCCTGAACAACCAGGCGCAGCGGGTGAAGGAAGACCTGCTGCGGATCAACGACCAGGTCACCGGCAGCAGGCTGCTGCGCGGCGGCGTCCTGCTGGGCGGGGTCAGCGTGCTGTGCTTGCCCGATCCGGAGCGGCTGGCCGAGATCGGCGCCGACATCGGCGAGATCGCCGCCCTCGCAGTGGGTCACAGCGTGGTGCGGGACAGGTTCACCGGCACTGCTGTGCTCACCCGCCAACAGGCCGTCGATCTGGGAACGCTGGGGTACGTCGCCAGAGCGAGCGGGCTGGCCGTCGACGGCCGGCGCGATCATCCTGTTCCCGGGGTGCCCGCCCCACCCGTCCGCGACGGCAGCACCGACGGCGACGTGCTGTCCCGTTTCCTGATGCGCGTCAACGAGATCGAGGAGTCCGTCATCCTGATCACCGACCTCGTCGCGCGGTTGAGGACAGCGTCCCGCGACGATGCCGAGTCGATCCAGCAGCCACCCCGAACGACGGGCTCGGGCGTCGGCATCGTCGAGGGGTGGAGGGGCACGATCGTGCACCGGGTGGAGATCAACGCCGGCCTGCTGACCAGGGTCAAGATCGTCGACCCGTCGTTCTTCAACTGGCCCGCCCTGCCGGTGGCGCTGGCGGACACGATCGTCCCCGACTTCCCCTTGGCCAACAAGAGTTTCAATCTGTCGTACGCGGGAAACGACCTCTGACCCGAAAGCGTGGCACCGGCCGAGGTCAGGAGGCCGGGGGCTCGTCGTGCCCGGCCGCCTCGGCGGCGTCGGCCTCTTCCTTGGTGCGGTGAACCACGCCGTCGGCGTGGTCCGGCGGGCCGTAAACGGTGTACAGCACCAGCGGATTCGGCCCGGCGTTGACGAAGTTGTGCTCGGTGCCCGCAGGCACGATCACCAGGTCGCCCTGGGTGACGGTCCGACGATCGCCGCCCACCGTCGCCTCGCCGGTCCCGCTGACGAACGTCAGGATCTGGTCGTTGTGGTCGTGCGTTTCCAGCCCGATCTCGCCGCCCGGCGGGATGGTCATGATCACCAGCTGGGTGTGTTTGCCCGTCCAGAGCACCCGGCGGAAGTCGGCGCTGCTCTCGGCGACAGTGGCGATGGGGAAGTGCGGCATGGCGCTCATGGTGGATTCCTTTTCTCGGGGAGGTGCTGTCAGGACGGGTGCACGATCTCCCGACCGGTGATCCCGTACGTGGTGATGCGGACCCAGAACGGGCGATTGCTGCGATCGGCCCATGGATCGAGGCCGAATTCGTTCAACCGGGCTATCTCCTTCTCGTCCTCGACCGTCTCCGCGACACCACGAACGACCACGCTCCAGCCGCTGCGCCGCGCCGGCTCGAAGCTGTCGACCTCGAACGCAACTGACGAGCCGGTATCGGCGGCAAGTAGTTTCGAGCCGGCGTTGGAGCGGAACACCACGGCGTCGCCGTCCAGCGCGTGATTGACCGGCAGGATCAGCGGATCCCCGTTGGAGACGAAGGCAATCCGGCCCACCGGCGTCCGGGCGATGCGGTCGAAGCACTCCCGGGCGGACAGCACGCCGAGACCGGAATGGTCCAGCGGTAACGACGGCTGCGTCATTGCAGACTCCTGACGGCGTTTGTCACGGTCGCGCGCCGGTGTGTGATCACTCCGGGTCGACCATCTCCAGATTCGCACCCTGCGCGGCGGAGCGCTCGCCGGGGAGTCTTGCGTTCAGCCTCCTTCCCCGGTGTACTGGAAGCTGGAAAGGGTCGTACCCGGGTTCCTACCCGGGTAGCATCGAGTGGGTGAAGATCAGCGTGAGCCTCCCCGCCGAGGATGTCGAGCTGCTCGACGAGCACGCACGGCGAGCCGGCCTGCCGTCGCGCTCGGCGGCACTGCATCAGGCGGTGCTCCTGCTGCGTCAGGTGGAGCTCGAAGTCGACTACGCCAGCGCCTGGGACGAGTGGGCATCGTCCGGCGACCAGGCTTCCTGGGAGACCGTCACCGCGGACGGACTGCCTGATGCATCGGGGTGAGATCCGGCTGGTTGATCTTGATCCGGTTCGTGGCAGCGAGGCCGACAAACGGCGCCCAGCAGTGATCGTCAGCAACGACAGTGCGAATGCCACCGCCACCAGGCTGGGGCGGGGCGTGCTGACTGTCGTGCCGGTCACGAGCAACGTCAGGCGCGTGCTGCCGTTCCAGGTGCTGCTGCTGTCGGGCGCGGTCGGGCTCAGGGTGGACTCCAAAGCGCAGGCGGAACAGGTGAGATCGGTCGCGGTCGAGCGAATCGGCCCAACAGTCGGTCGGTTGCCGGCGCCGGTGATGGCCCAGCTCGACGACGCGCTGCGGCTACACCTTCAGCTCTGACGGCAGCTGCGACAATTCAGCCGGACCAGCACGTCGACGAGCCGAAGGGTCCTTGGCGCCTTCACGTCTGCACGGTGCCGACCGTCACCGCCACAACCCGTGACAGGGCGAGCGGCGACTGCTACTGTCCGTCGCAAGGTCATGAGTGCCAGCAGATAGCCCCGGCTTGCTGGCCGGCAACCCTCGTTCCGCGGTGGGGTGCCCCGGGTGAAGACCTGGCCGGGCGTGAGGTGCGCCCGGCAAGCGCGGGCCTCCGGTCACCCTGGCGGTCCGATGGACACTAGGGGAACCCGAATGACCATCCTGCTGGAACGTCCCGATCTGATCTCCGCACTCGCGCCGCGGGTGACGCCCCGCCGTATCGAACAGCCCTACCGGCCGGCCCCGCGGCCCGCTACCGTGTCCCATCCGCATGCGCCGAATCTGGAGATCGTCGGTGCGGAAACGCTTGTCCCACTGGCGGGTGGTGGCCGCGTCTCGTACGCCAACCTCGACCACGGCGCGTCTGCGCCCGCATTGCGCGCGGTGCAGGACACCGTCGACCGGCTGCTCGGCAGCTACGCCAGTGTCCATCGCGGGGCCGGCTGGAACTCCAAGGTGTGCACCGAGCTCTACGAGGGCGCGCGCGAGCCGGTCCGGTCGGTCGTCGGCGGGCGTACGGACGACGCGGTGATCTTCACCCGGAACACCACCGACTCGCTCAATCTGCTGGCGCACTGCCTGCCGCCGCGCACCACGGTGGTGGTGTTCGAGACCGAGCATCACGCCGCACTGCTGCCCTGGCCCGCCGATCGCACCGTGCGGCTGGCCGCTCCGGCGACCCCGCGGCTGGCCGTCGAGGCGGTGGATCACGCGCTCCGTCGGCGGCCGGCCGGCCCGGCGCTGCTGGTGATCACCGGCGCGTCGAACGTCACCGGCGAGCTGTGGCCGGTCGCCGAACTCGCGAGGATCGCCAGGGCGCGCGGCGCCCGGGTGGCGCTGGATGCCGCTCAACTTGCCCCGCACCGGCCGTTCTCCATCGACGAACTGGGCGTGGACTACGTGGCGCTGTCCGGTCACAAGCTGTACGCCCCGTACGGCGCGGGCGCGTTGATCGGCCGCAGCGATTGGCTGCAACAGGCCGCCCCTTACTTGATCGGTGGGGGCGCGACCGCGTCCGTCACCGATGACGAGACCAGCTACAAGCCGATCCCCGATCGCCACGAGGCCGGGTCGCCGAACGTCGTCGGCGCGGTCGCGCTGGCCACTGCCTGCCATGTGCTGGCCGGCACCGACCGCGCCCTGCTTGCCCACACCGAGGCGACACTGACCGACACCTTGCGGCAGGGTCTGGCGGACATCCCCGGGGTCACCGTGCACTCGCTGTTCCGCGGCGCGGTCGACAGCATCGGCGTGGTGACGTTCACCATCGCCGGCCAATCACCCGCGGTTCTCGCCGCGGCGCTTTCCGCCGAGCACGGCATCGGCGTGCGGGACGGCGCGTTCTGCGCTCACCCGCTGGTCCGGCACCTGCTGGGGGCCGCCGGATGCGCGGTCGAGGACGGCACCGAGGGCCAGGCACTGCGGGCGTCTGTCGGCCTGGGGACGTCGACGGAACACGTGAACCGGCTGGTCACCGCCGTCGCGTCGATCGTTGATCGTGGGCCACGGATGGTCTATGTCACCGTCGGCGGGCGGCCCACTCCCGTCGGTGACGACCGGGTACTGCCGAGCATCGCGCCCTGGCAGCGGTAGATCGGGCAAAGCCAACTCCGGCGTTGATGACCTGCGTCACCCATTTCGGCAACGGCCGAGCAGCCGGACCCGCCGAATCGGATACCGGCCGATCGGTTCCTTTCCCCGCGGACTACGCGATCCTTCCGATGGCCTATCATTCGACCGGCGGGGGAATGGTTGGCGACCACCAAGGGGGTGAACCAAGTTGCAACTGGCGACCGCTCGCACACGCGGAGCCCGCTGTTTGCCCTGCAAACGAATGATCTTGGTCCGGATGGTCTGTAGAGGGACCACACAGGGTGACCGGTCGGAAAAACCGCGATGACGCCCGGTTCAGGGCCAACCGCCGACGATTGGTCCGGCGGATCAGCCTCTGGCGATGCCCCGGGAGAATCGGGCTTCGCGAGCGGTTTCGGTGGCGATCCGTTTCGCGCCTCAGCGAATCAGCCAGCTTCCGGTGGGCCTTCGGCATCCGGTGGATTTCCCGGTGCTTCCACCGGAAACCCCTTCGCACGAAAAGGTTCCAGCGAACCTGGGTGGGCGGCCGGGTTCGGGACGGGTACAGCGGAACAGATACCAGCGGCCGCCGACGACGACTCCGCCACCGGCAACGGCCCGCCCGTCTGGATGTTGATCGCCGGTCTGCTGATTCCGCTCGCCACGCTCCCCTTGCTGTTGCTGTCAGGTACGGCCGTCCATGTACTCGGGTGGTTTGTCGCCATCGCCGGGAGTCTCGGATTCCTCACCGCATTCACCGTCATGGACCTGCAGCGTCGGGCCAAGGGTTCCTATGCCGACAAGCCTGCACTCCTGGCTACTCTCAGAATTGCGGTGGCCGTCGTCGGAATTGTCGTCGCGGCCCTGCACGCGTACCCGGTCGCCGACCTCATTGCGAGATCGGACTACTGGGCATGACGGGCCCGACGTTGCCGCGCCGTAAGGCCTTCAGCCTGGCGTTGATCGGCTCGGTGGTCGCAGCGCTGATGCTCGGGCCGCTCGCTCTGACGGCCTCGGCGGCAACTGCGGATTCCGCGGGCCGGGGTTCCGCCCCGCTCAGCTCTGGTCGGGCCGGCACCGACCCGGCGTCGTCTCCCGCGTTGGCCGACCTCAAGACGTGCCTGGCGCAGAAGAAACGCGGCGATCTTGTGCTGCTGATCGATACCTCGGCAAGCCTCGCCGTCGGCGACGACCAAACGCCGGCTTCGGACCAGGGTGCGGTCCGGGTGGATGCAGCCACATTGCTTCTCACCCGATTGTCCGAAAGTCTGGAGAAGAACCAGATCGCGCTGGATGTCGCGGTCGCCGGATTCGATGCGGACGTCACGACCGTCGTCGATTTCACGCCGCTGACCAAGGACCAGATGCCTTCGCTGGAAGCACAGGTGGCCGGATTCGCCGACAAGGACACCGGCACAGAAACCGATTACTGGAGCGCGCTCACCTGGGTCAATCAAACGCTGCAGGCAAAACAACAGAGCCGGGGGAACCTGCCGGCGTGCCAGCTGGCGATCTGGTTCACCGACGGTGAGTTCAGCCTCAGCGCCACGGGAGCCATCGAGCAGCCCCCGGTCCCCGGATACGAATCGACAGTGCTCTCCGACGGGGAGACGGCGGACGCGGTTCAGGCTGCCGCAGCCAAGGAATTGTGCCGGGCGGGCGGGCCGGCCGACCAGATGCGTTTGGCCGGAACCACGTTCATCGCCGTTGGGTTGGGCGACCGAGCTGCGGGATACAGCCAGGAAAACTTCAGCCTCGAGAACTACGCAGAAATCCATCGCTGAATTGTGGCGCCCAGCCGGGGCGGGGCCTGTTCATTCCGGCGCCATCCGTATCGGAATTGGTACTCGGCTTCGACGCGCTCGTGGGCGACGACCCGGTGCGTCCGGATCCCAGACAACTCTGCCCCCTCGCAGTCTGTGCCGAGGGCAGCTACCCCATCACGCTGGACGACAGCCTCGACGTCGCTCACGTTGCCGCGGTTCTTGACAATCAGGGAAAGCCGATCACCACCGCGGGAATCGCGGTGCAGTTGACCGGCCCCACCGGCCAGTCCCTGGTCATCTCCAGTGACGGCCAGCCCCGCACGGACAGCGGAACAGTCGATGGCGCGACCGTCGACTTCCAGTGGTATCCGCGCGGTGCGTTGACCCTGAACCTCCGGCATCCGCCGGCCCAAAGTTGGGCCGGCGATTGGAAGTTGACCTTCATCGACACCGACGGACAGCATGCGGATGCTGTTTCCAGGATTCAGTTGACGCTGACCAGCGACCTGCAGATCATTCCGGAAGTCGCCCAGACACCCTGGCGCGCTGGTCAGCAGAGCGGCGAGATCACCTTTCGACCGGCGCGCCTCGATGGAACGCCGGTCGATCCCGCGAGCCTGGTCACCTCAGGATGGACCGAGGAAGCCTCGCTGGTTTTCGACCAGCCGGCTGCCGACGAGGGCACCACTCCGCTCACCGTTCCTGTCGATCTGAGCAAACCGATCGCGGTGGCGATACCCGACATTCTCCACCCCGGAACGTGGCACCTGCTGGTCAAACTGGGTGTGTCAATGGCAGGCAAGCCGTTGCCCAAGATCGGCCGGCAGGTGGATGTCGAGATACTTCCACCCTTCGGCTCGCCCACGCTCGCTCCACCCGACCAAACGTTGGACTTCGGCCAGATCGAGGGCACCTCGTCGGTCGCCCGGACGGTTTCGGTCACCGGGCCGAGCGATGGCGACGGCTGCGTGTGGGTGACCCAGGGCTCGTTGGGGGTGACTCCGTCAAGCGTCGACGGTGTCTCGATCGGCTCCGGCTCGAGTGATGCCGCCGGTTGCGTCACGGTCGGCGCCCAGCAGACTGCGGAGGTTGCACTGTCGCTGACACCGGATTCCGCCGGAAACGGTGATCTGGCTGGTCAGGTGGACGTCCACCTCGCCCCGGCGAGTGATACTGCCAAAGCCTCGGTTTCGACGGTGGACTACCACGCGGTTCTCATCCGTCCTCCGAATCAGCCGGTCAAATGGATCGTTCTGCTGGCCGTCATGCTGCTCGGCATCGGACTTCCGGTTCTGGCATTGATCATCGCTCGGCGCTGGGTCGCCAGATTCCCACAGAACGCGCTGCTGCAGTACACGCTGGTCGATGTCCAGGTCGGCCCGAGCGGATTACGCGGTCCCGGTGGCCTCACCCTGGATGCGGCGAAAATGTCTTGGACGTCGATTGGCGCACCGACGAGGAGCGGCCACGAACTGACCCTCGGGCCGATCACCCTCCGTGCAACGGCAGGGTGGCAGTTCACCGAGCCCGGATATGCGGAGATCGATTCCGGAGATCTGGTCGGAGTGTGCGGCAATCCTCCACACCGGAACCCCCGTTCCGGTCGAGCGCTGTTGCCCCTAGCGGTACAGGGTACGTGGACGTTGCTGTTTCACCGGGCCGCCGCCGCATCCTCATTGCCGACGATCAGCGGCCAGATGCTGGGCATCGTGGCGACCGGCATGTCGAATGACGAGCGACTACGGCTGGTCGGCGCGGCGGGCCGTGACGCGCCAGAACTGGTGGACGGCCTGCGGCGCGATGCGGCCGCGGGTGCACCGAGCGAACCGCAGGAACCGGGCGACCCCGTCCTGGTCGGGACGGCTGGGGGCAATCCATTCGAAGGCGCAGCCGACCAGGGCACCGGATTCGGGCTGGGCGGGGCCGGATTCGTGGAGGCAACAGGTACCGGCAGTGGATCCGGATCCACCACTGCCCGGACCGACGGCGGGTTCGGATTCGGCGACGCCCAAGGATCGGGATTCGGTGGGTTCGGTCAACCCGGATCGACCCAGCAGGAGACCGGCGGCCGGCAATCGTTCGGTTCGGGTGGATTCGGTTCAGGGGCACCACCGGGGAAGCCCGACGAAAAACCTGGGACGGATTCCGGCAGCCCCTTCCGCTGATAGACCTCCTGACGTCCCCGTATGACACCTGTCCACGTCCCACCTCAGTTTTCGCCCTGAGCGCGCAGAGCAGATTCCTAGAAAGGGACTTCCGCCTTGTACAAGATCTATATCGTCGGCCTCGGCGGGTCTGGCGGGAAGACCCTCCAATTCCTGATGGACCAACTGTCCGGAGAACTGCGGGAGCGAGGATGGCAGGCCGACCACTTACCGCGTTGCTGGAAGTTCGTCCATGTGGACGTTCCCGCGCAGCCCGATGGACGGGACAAATCGGAGGGCCTGCCTGCGACGGTTCCGGAACAGGGCGGCACCTACCTCGGGGTCACCACGCCGAATGATCAGTATGCGCAGTTGGACGCCGGTCTGGAGAAGGTGCTCTCCCAGCCGCCGGGAACCGCGCTGCGTCAACTCGTCGGCTGGCGCCCGGACGCGAGTCGGGTTGCGACACCCATCACCCTGGGCGCCGGCCAATACCGTGCGGTTGGTCGACTCGCCACACTCGCCAGATCCGGAAGCATCTTCCAGGGACTGCTCGCCGCAGCGCAGGATCTCAACTCGGCCGAGGCCAATCAGGACTTCGTCGAACTTCGACGCTCACTCGGGCTCAAGTACGGCGAGCCACAATCGACGATCGTGATGGTGGTGTCCTCGCTGGCCGGCGGCACGGGTGCCTCGATGACGTTGGACGTGTGCAACCTGTTGCGGGGTGTCCAGCACGAGCTTCCCCATTTTCCGGGTGGGGACTCCATCGCCTATCTCTACACACCCGATGTCTTCGCCAAACTCGATGCCGCCAAGACCGGCGGGGTCAATGCGAACGCGCTGGGGACGATCGCCGAACTGATGTCCTCCCAGGCGGCGGCGCAGGAAGCATGGACCAAGCAGGAATGGTCCATCTACAACGCCGGTGGTCTTCCGACAACACCGGGACGCGGACCGCGAGCGGTCTTCCCAGTCGGCGCGACGAACGGGATCAGTGGTTCGCTGTTCGGTGACGGGCGTGCGGTGACCATCTACCGAGGTCTCTCCCGCGCGCTGGCGGCAATCTTTCTCTCCGAGTCGCAACAAACGCAGACAATGTCTTACGTCGTGGGAAACTTCGGGAACATCGGCGCAGCGCCGGACGACTCGGAATTGGCCTGGGCCCCGCACGGCGGTCAGGATCTGCTGGCGTTCGGAGCGCTCGGATTTGCCTCCATTGGACTCGGCCGAGACCGATATGCCGAGTATGCCGCACAGCGCTTGGCCCGGCTGGCGGTTGTCAAGCTGGTCCGCGGGCACTTCGACACCTCTGTGCTGCAGAACAAACGAACCGAGATCGAGGCACGCGACCAGTACGCCCAGGACGGGTACCCGCAATTTCTTCGCTGGGCCGGGCTTCCCGTCTCGCGTCCCACCACCGGAGACCCTCTCGAGGCCTGGGTCGATCAGATCTGGGCGTCGGATCGTCGCAACGACTACGTTTCCGGGACACTCGGCGAGATGTTCGGAGAGTTGAATCATGCCGGCCGCCGGCAAAAGGCCAGCTGGTTCTCGGCCCAATTGGGCGGGCTGATTCCTCGTTACTTCCAGAATGTGACCGGCGGATCGGAATCGCTGGCGCAGACGGCCGCCCAGAGCTGGGTTCCGGACATCCAGACCAGGGTGGAGACCGCCGTCGTGCTGGCCATCGGGCGCTGGGGAATCCCGGTGGCGGAGAAGATCGTCGAGCGATTCGACCTGGATCTGCGGAGTTGGGCTCAGCTGCTGCGGGCCAACTCAAGCAACCATCTCAGCGGCGCCCAACTCGTGAGCGACACCGTGGGACCGCTGCAAACGGTCGACGGCCAGATCGACTCGAGCCACAACGTCCTGAAGAAGGCCGAGCAGAGCCTGCGTTCGCAGTTCGCCATGCTGGCGCTTCGGCGGGGTGCCGCGGTCGCCGCCGAGCTCATTGACGGCCTCGCCACCGATGTCGTTCAGCCGTTGATCGCCGGACTCGCAGATGCACTGAGCGGGTTGGTGGCTCAGGAGGAATCGCGATCGGTCGACCTGGCGGCCTCGTCGGTCCGGACCACAGTCGTGCAGGCATGGCCGGAGGGCGACCGGGTACCGGGCAGGTTCGCGACCGCCACCAACGAAGTACTGCTGGAGGATGTCGACACCTATCCAGATCGCTTCCGGAACCACGTCTTCGAGACATTTGCCACCACGACCATGCCGACGGGTCTTCGTCCCGAGGACGGTGAGTCGCTGGCATTGGCCGTCGAGCAGGTTGCCACATTCCTGGAGCTGGATCCGTCCGGCCAACGGCCTCCTGTCGTGGTGGAGAAGCTTCTTCCGCCCGCCCGAGAGTCCCGCGGACCGGTCAAGATCGGTCGTCAGTCAGCATGGTGGCCGCGGCTGTTCGCCGGCGCCGCCCCGCATCAAACCGCCTGGTACGAGCCGCTCTTCTCGGCATCGGCGATTCTCGACGGCGCACGGCTCTGGGTGGATCGGGACGGCTTTCCGCTGAAGGGTTTCACCCATCAGGGTCTCAAGTCCTATCTCGCACCCGCAGGTCCTGTCGGCGCCACTCAGAAGGAACGTCTGGAGGAAGATTTCGCCGCCAAGTTCCGGGAGGCTCTGCAATTGGCCGCTCCGTTGGTCGGCGTCCATCCAGGAATGGTTTCGGCGGTTCACCGTGAGCCTGTCCGGGTCTCCTATCAATTCTCAGCCGCCCCCATCCAGGCAGCGCCCGCGGCAGTTCGGCAGATCAAGCTGTCGATCCACGGCGATCCGGCCATCGACGATCGCATGTCTTCCGAGGCGCTGGATCTGGCGATGGCCGGCGAAGAAGCGAACGTCGACCTTCCGCGCATCGATATCATCGGAACGTATTCGCAGCCGTATTCGCCCATTGTCTTCTCCTCGCTGCAACAGCCGATTCAGAAACAATGGTCGCAGGCAACCGGTGTTCAACAGCGCATGGCCTTCTGGCGGTAGGATCGTGCACAGCAGCGGCACCAGCGCAACCTCGGTGCCGTCGACTTCGACGCCGAGCCCAAGGGTCAACCACGGTGCAAACAATGCGGCGATGAAACCGGCGATCGCAGCTACCACGATGGACAGCCAGACGATGGCCGGTGTCGAGGATCGATGATCCGTTCCGCGGTCCGGGCGGCCGGTCCCGAGCGCACTCCCGGATGCTGGAAATCCTGGCTGACCGAATCCTGGCTGACCGAAACCCGGGTCGCCGAAACCTGGCTGGCCGAAACCTGACTGGCCGAAACCCGGGTCGCCGAACCCCTTTGAGCCGGAACCTGTCGAGGCGAATCCGGTTGTGCCGTATCCGCTCTGGCCGAATCCCGTGGAGCCGAATCCCGTGGAGTCGAATCCCGTGGAGTCGAATCCCGTTGGGCCGCCGGACCCACCGGCGAACCCGGAGGTGTCGTGGCCGGGACGTTCGGCGTTCCTGAAGCATCAACGTCGTACCGGTGATCCGAGGCCGGTCCCCCGGTCACGCGTTGCCGCTTGGCGATGCCGAAGATCACGATGCCGAAGGTTCCGAGGAAGAGCGTGCTGGCGCCGATCACACCTCCGAGCGTCCTGCTCGTTCGGGCCCATGACGCAGCGGCCATGCCGGCGATTGCCCAGAAGATCGCCGCCATCAGCCATGCCGCGAACAGGTCGCCCCACAACAGGTTCATCCACCCAGAAAGATCCCCCATGGTTCTGCCTACGCGTCCACGTCGAGGCCGGTGTCGTCCCAGTGGTGCCGGTCGTCTCCGGGTTCCTCCGCAAAGTACGAGAAGCTGTCCGGGGTGACCGGGTGGGAAAGGTCCCAGCGGATCAGCACCCGGTCAAGCTGATTGCGATCGGAGAACGGACGAATCGGCAGCACCACTTCGGGCCCCGGGGCGTGCTGGGTGCGGTCCATCGCCATGAAGGTGCGATCGACCATATTTGCGCGGGCCATCACGCCGGTCGCGCTGTAGCCGCCGTTGGACAGCTGAGCTGTTGCGTCGCAGAGATCGGCGGCCATGTGGCTCCAGGTTCCGCTGCTGGTTGTTGCTCCGGCCTGAACGGTCACCACGGGCAGCAACCGATCCTGCAAACCGGCCTCACTCACGGCGCTGACCAGAGCGGTCATTGCGGATGCCCGGGCGGAGACCCGAAGCGCGGGGTCGCGCAGCCCTTCGAGGTAGCACGAAACCGGGCCACCGTCCTGTACTGCGGCATCTGTCCACAGCCTGTTCTCCAGGTCGCGGTCGGTGCGTCGCTGCAGATCCGCGAGCACCTGGTCGCGCCGGCGTTCGTACTGCCGGGCAAGCCATCCTGGGCGCAGCAGCATCCCACGGGCTCGGTACAGGGCCGCTTGGTGGGTCTCCGGCGAATACAGGGCCGCGGCGAGCGTGACCGACAGCGGTAATTCGCCGGTGAGGCGTTTCGGCACGGCCACGTCATCTCGGGTCGTGCCCGCACCACCGAACGGGTCGTGCACGTTCTCACCGATAATGGCGAGCCAGTAACGACTTTGGCGATAGACAGAGGCGAGCCGGACCACCTCCTGGCTGACGTGAGCGATATTGGCATCGATCCACCGTCGCCGCTGCGCCTCGATTTCCAGGCGATTGATCATGTGGAACAGCAGGCGCTGGTTGTGCGCAAAGCTCTTGATCGCCCCGAACGCAATTGCGACGAGGACCACGGTCGCGATTGCCAGCAGGATCGGCCAGGCCAAGACGGCCAGTACCGCAGCCACAACGACTGCCACTATCGCCAGCAGGAACAACCCAAGCCAGAGCAGTACCCCTCGACGTGCCTTTCGTTGCTGGTTGAGTGGGGCGGCCAGGTCCTGCGGCGTCAGCAGGTCGGCGGGCTTGAGCATTCCGGCCAGCACGTGTCCAGCGGTCTCCAGTTCGAGCGCGATCCCAACCCCGACCGTCCAGGTGAAACTGCGCTGCCGATCCACCCACGCGATCAAGGTGGCGGCCGCCCGCTGCAGTGCGATCACCCGGCCCCCCTGTCCGAGCGTCTCGGTGGGCGACAGTTGCCGCTGTTGATACTCCAGTTGATGGTGAACCTGCAGCGCCAGATACGGATCATCCGGCCGGATCTCCCGAACCTCGCCGAAACCCTCTGCCTCGTCAGGCATCCGAAGTCCAGGGGCGTCGGGACGCGGTGCGATCCTGTCGGGATCGTCGATGACCGGGGCTCCGGTGGCCGCCTTGGGCAGCGCGATGCCATCGGGCGCCGCGCCCCCGTCAACCAACGCCGCCGACGTTCGCATGGCGTCCTGCCACAACTCCGGGACGCCGATCGGGGGCGGGATGCTCCCTTGCGGTAGTCGGCCCAGGACCGATTGCGCGGCGTGGTCCAGCTGATCGGTCGTCCGTGCGTCACCCGACCCGCCTCCACCCAGTACCACCTCGAACTGGCCATTCGGCCCGAACAGGGCTTGGGTGGTGGTCGTTTCAATGCGACGCCGCGCTGTATCGACGAGATTCTGCACCCACGCCTTGGGTGCGCCGATGACCGCCTTCGCCAGGAATGAGAGAAACATTCGCACCGCTTGACCGAACGACAGACCGGTCGCCTTGGGAGGCACGAATCCAGGTGGCGGGTGAAAGGTCGTCACGTCAGCGTGCTTGGCCAGGAGTGACCGACCCGCGTCCTCTGCCGCGGCCAACTGCGAGACGACCGGAATGAGTGGCGCCGGTTCGCCATCCCTTGTTCGGGAAAGGGGTAGCTTGCCGTCGAAACCGAAGACCTGCTTCCCGATGTTCTCCAGCACATCGGAGGTGTCCAGCGTGCGCACGAAGGAGCGGGCCGCGGCAACCTGGGTTCCCGGCCAAGACTGCTCGCGGTCCAGTGGTGCGTCGTCCATCACCCGCCAGAGCCCGCAGGTGGTTGCCAGCCCGGCGGCCACATGCATGCTGAAGGTCGGTGAGTCAGTGCGTAGCGGCTCCGTCGGGGAACCCGGGGTCGCGGCGTCGACGGGTTGCAGGATCACATTGATGTGCGAATCGAAGACGGCCGTCGTCGGAATGCCGTCGATTCCATCGCTCGGCGCCAGCACATTCACCGAGGATGGGCCGAGCCGAAGCTGGAGGGTGCGCTCGACCCGTTGCTTGGCCTCGACGCCCATCGTGTCGGAGGGGTCCGCGATGACCTGGAGTGTCACCAATCGAACCGGAGCAGGATGACGCGCCAGCCAAGCCATCAGCGGAACCTTTCGGATCCGGCCACCGTCGATGATCCAACCATCGGTCAGATCGCCGTCGACGTCGACCCAGATGGACCGGTGGACAATATCGACGGCCGACCAGTCCTGGATCGCTGCCAGTACTCCGCCGACTTGCGGATCGGTCAATTTGGCCACGACCATGGTGAGCGGCGGTGGCCTCCCGTCAGGCGTCGACATCGTTGATTCCCGTTTCGATGACGGGAATGCTGTCCGTGTTCTCGGGGCGCTTGAGTTCGGCGAGTACCTCTTCGGCACCGACGTAGAGTTGTTCGGCGATTTCCCATTCGCGAGGTACGTCGCGGAAATTGTGGCGGTCGATGACCGAGAACGGGCCATTGCCCGGGGCGCCGTAGACATCCTTCGGCAGTAGCTTTGTGCGGACCGAGATTTGCAGTCGCTCCAGCCACTCGACAGCGTGGGCAAGTCGTTGCTCGGCCGTGGCGACCAATGCTTCCGGGCGAACGATCTGCGGTGCCGCCACGCCCGAGCGGGGTGCTCCGTCGACCAGCCACGCGTGAATGGCCGGGTGGGGTTCGTATCCCGAGAGCGGCAACTCCTGGCCCAGCCGCCGGGTGGCGATGTATGCCTGCAGGGCGGTGAGTGAGGTGTCGCCATTACATTGGGCGATCGCCAGCGGCATGGATTCGATGACGGCGGCGGGGATTCCCCAACCGACAAGATCCTTGTTGATGTGCTCGACCCCGGCAAGCGGATCGGGAAAGTGCCGCCAGACCTTGTCATCGAACACCTGGACAGCCGTCAGAGGATCGCCGGGTTTGGGCGTCAGGATCTCCCCGGTGAGGCGACCGACCAGCCAGCCGGTGACAAAGGCCTGCAACCATTCCGGCGACACCGGGGCGAAGTCGGTCAGGGGCCGGCCGCGGCGCCATGAATGCCGATTTGCGACGGCACGGCTGCAGACCCGCCCAACGTGAGCTGCAACACCATCAGCCGGACTCCCCTCATCGAGTGGGATTGGTGAAGTCAAAGCCTAGCAAGACCGCACGATACGGAGTTGTTTCATGAGCGAACTGGTCCAGGCCATGAAGGAAATGCGCGATCGACGCGCGCCGCAGCTGCCCGACGCGGTCATCGAGATGGCCGCTCGCGATGTCGGACACGACATCGAATCTCTCGGTGCCTTCTTCCGCGCCCGCGGCAGGAGCCTCTCACGTGACGACCTTTCGTTGCTGTATTCGATGCGTCTGGAAGCGACCAACGCCGGGGCCGATCCAGGGTCGGTCACCCCGGCGGTGGAGCCACCCGTCAATGGTTCACCGATCCCCCGATTGCATGTCGTCCCGGAAACGCCCCCGGTGCCGATGCCGGATTCGATGCCGCAGGGTCGAGATCAACCGGAGCCGTCCACTTCGGCCGCGCGCGATGCCCTCGGACTTCCGGACCTGGAAATGTTCTCCGGAGACTGTGACGTCTTCGACGCGAAGGACTCTCGGCTGCAGGTCAGCCCCCGCGGCGAGAGACTGCTTGCCCGGTGGCCGGCCGCTGACGTGCCGCACGGGCGAAGCGCGGTCTACCTGGTATGCGTTGCGAAGTCAGGCATACCCAGCCAACCCGACAGCCACCTCAGGGTTGCCGCGACGACGGATACCCACATCGATTTACCAGCGGAAACCACCCACGTGGCGGTGTTCGTCTATGTCGTGACCAGCCCGGCGCAGGTCCAGTTTGAACCCTGTGTCCGTCACGCGGTTGGACGGGTGCTCCGCGAGGTTGAGGATCTGGAGGTCGTCGCGCAGGTGCACGGCGTCCTGCTGCAGTGGCGCAAACCGGCCGGGGTGGAACGGGTTCGGGTGATGCGCTCGCTGCCGGACGAGGAACTCCCCGATGTCATCGACAACTCCTTGCTGCTCACCTTTCCCGGAGACGGCTTCCGTGACGAGGATGTCGTGCCCGGTGCCACCTACCAGTACCGGGTGTTCACCGAGGCTGCCGGTTTGGGGTCGGCCTCAAGGCTGACCGAGTCGTCACGCGGGCTGGTCCGTTCCGTGAGGGTCCCGGCGACTCCGGAGGCTGTCGAAGAGATCGAGGGTTCGCTGCTGTCTCGCGGTGACGACCCCGGTGTCACGCTCTCCTGGCCGGCCGTGAAACGTGGGCAGGTCACCATCTACGAGCGGGCAGGGGTCCCCGATCCCAACGTTCCGGTCGGTGTCGTTCTCACCGCCGACCAATTCGACCGGTGGAAGACCGCCGTCGGTCAGCGGGTCATCGAGCCTGCGCAACCGTCTGACGGTCGTCACACCCTGAAGTGGATTCCGCTGGCACACCAGGCGGGTCGCGACGACGAGCCACGCCGGACATACACCGCGGTCACCGAATTCGCCGATCAGTTCGTCATCGGTGCGAACAAGGTGATCACCTACATCGGTGCGATCGGCGAGGCGGAGGTCGACGAGCGGGTCGATTGGCAACTACTGCGGGCAACATGGCCGGTCGGTGCGAACTTCCTTGGGGTCTGGTTGGTTCGTCCCGGCGAACCTGCCTCCGGTGAGCCGAACCGAAAGGTCACCAGGGACGAATTCGAGCGATTCGGCGGGATCGCCTTTGTCACTCTTCCCTTCTCGGGTTGCGACGTCGTGGTGCAGGGGGCAACCCGCTACGGTGGCACCTGGGTGACCGGGGAGTCGCGACGGGTCACCTATCATGGCCGGTGGGTGATGCGGTACGAGCTCGCCGCCAGTGGGCGGCTCGGCTTTTCCCGAGTCCTGCGGGTGGGAGTGGAACGGCCTGACTGGCCTGGCATCTCGCTGACCTTGACCTCCAGCCCGCACGGTTTTCCTTTGACCGCAGACGACCCCGACCTGGCGATGTTGCACTCGAGTCCACATGCTGCCGGTTCGCTGCCGGTCGGCGAGTTGATCACGGTGAGCGCGGAATTCAAGGTGCGACGCCAGGATGTCCACACCCGGCTGTTCGTCAGCGCACCCGGCATCACCCCCATCGTCGTGGATCCGATGCCGGAGCCGGCTGCGCCACCGGCGCCCAGGCAGCCGGTCGCCATGCGCTGCCCGCGCTGCCTGCTCGTCAGCGACCTTTCAATTCAGTTCTTCAGGTGCGCCGGCAGCTGCGCGGCCGCGCCAGATCCGGCTCTGACACGTCTGTCCGGCAAGGAAGTCATCGACCGTCCGGTGTTTGCGGTCGACCGGCAGACAGAGGTGGTCCGGAACAAGACAGTGACCGCTGCACCCGTCGAGTCCGCTGTGTGCGGACGTTGTCGGATGGTCAGCGAGATCCACGTCTGCCCCCATTGCCACACCACCCTGCCACCTCACTGGTGGGCCCACGAGGTGCTGGGCATCACCGTCATCGGGGCCCGCAGTTCCGGAAAGACAAGTTATCTGCGGGTGCTCAGCAGGTACCTGGAAAGCAGCCTGCTGCCGTCGATCCAAGGCCAGCTGCACCCCGTGGACGCACAGTCCGAGGGGAAGCTCGCCGACATGCGGAAGGGACTGGAACAGGGCAAGCTCGAAACCAGCACCCTGGCCAGCACTGCCGACGAGCGCATCCTCCAGCCGACCGTGCTCGACGTCGCGCAAGGGCCGCGCGGCCAGATTCGCAGCCTGTCCGTTTTCGACGTGGCCGGCGAGGACATGGCGACAGCGGATCGGGTTCGTCCCTATGGCACGGCAATGGCCGGCGCCGATGTCCTGTTGTTGCTCATCGACCCCCTTCAGCTCGATGGTGTGAGGGCCTGGCTGCAGGGAACGATTCCGCTGCCCGACCAACACCCGGTGCGGGCGGCAACCGTCATCCAGAATGCCGCCGCCCAGATTCGACGTACGCGAAACATCCCGTCCGGTCCAATTCCGCAGCGTGTTGCGGTGGCCTTTTCGAAATTCGATGGTCTGCAACTGGCCGCCGAGATCCTCGATTCTAAATTCGCTCACCTGATCGGGCCGGGCAATGCACTCTGGCGCGATCCGTACCCGCTACGGCCCGAGCTCTACCTCGAGGCAGACGGGCACCGGATGCATGACGAGGTGCGGGCCCTGCTGCATCGGGTCGGCGAAGGGTCGCTGGTCGCCGCGGTGGAAGCGTCCTTCATGGAAGTGCGTTACATGGCCATGTCCGCGCTAGGGCACGCACCCAAAGGCCTCACGGTTTCCGAGGCGGGCCCCAGCCCGCACCGCGTCGGGGATCCGC
>JBBQGJ010000017.1:0-38402 GCA_038322925.1 Mycobacteriales bacterium | reverse complement strand
CCGCCGTGGAAGGTCCGGGACAGCACGTCGAGCTGCTGTTCCCGGGTCAACCTGACGAAGTTGACCGCGTACCCGGACACCCGGATGGTCAGCTGCGGGTAGTTCTCCGGATGCTCCATCGCATCCTCGAGAGTTTCCTTGTTCAGCACGTTGACGTTCATGTGGAAGCCGTGCGACACGACGTAGGCATCGAGCAGGCCGACCAGGTTCTCCGCCCGCTCCTCCGCCGTGCGGCCGAGACCTGACGGGACAACCGTTGCGGTGAGCGAGATTCCGTCCTCGGACTCGTCGTACGGCAGTTTCGCCACGCTGAGCGCGCTGGCCAGCATGCCGTGGGTGTCGCGGCCGTTCATCGGGTTCGCGCCCGGGGCGAACGGCTCGCCGGCGCGCCGGCCGTCGGGGGTGTTGCCGGTCTTCTTTCCGTACACCACGTTCGAGGTGATGGTCAGCACCGACTGGGTGTGCACCGCACCGCGGTAGGTCGGCTGCCGGCGGATCTTCTCCATGAACGCGCCGACGATGCCGACGGCGATGTCGTCGACCCTGTCGTCGTCGTTGCCGTAGCTGGGGTACTCGCCCTCGACGAGATAGTCGACCACCAGACCGGTCTCGTCACGAACCGGACGGACCGTCGCGTACTTGATCGCCGACAACGAGTCGGCCACGACGCTCAGGCCGGCGATGCCGCAGGCCAGGGTGCGCAGGATCGTCTTGTCGTGCAACGCCATCTCGATACGCTCGTAGGCGTACTTGTCGTGCATGAAGTGCACGCAGTTCAGCGCGTCGACGTAGGTCTCGGCGAGCCAGTCCATCATCTTGTCGAACTTGGCCGCGACGTCCTCGTAGTCCAGGACCTCACCGGCGGCGGGCGGGCTGACCGGCGCGATCTGCTGGCCGCTGACCTCGTCGCGGCCGCCGTTGATGGCGTACAGCAGCGTCTTGGCCAGGTTGACCCGGGCACCGAAGAACTGCATCTGCTTGCCGACCCGCATGGCCGACACGCAGCAGGCGATCGCCGCGTCGTCACCCCAGGAATCGCGGATCAGCGCGTCCGACTCGTACTGGATGGCCGAGGTGTCGATGGTGACCCTCGCGCAGAAGTTCTTGAACCCCTCGGGGAGCTTGTCGCTCCACAGCACGGTCAGGTTCGGCTCCGGCGCGGGACCGAGGTTGTACAGGGTCTGCAGCATTCGGAAGGAGGTCTTGGTGACCAGCGAACGACCGTCCTCGCCCATCCCGCCGATGGACTCGGTGACCCAGGTCGGGTCGCCGGAGAACAGACTGTCGTACTCGGGGGTGCGCAGGAACCGCACGATGCGCAGCTTGATCACCATGTCGTCGACGAATTCCTGGGCCCGTGTCTCGGTGATGACGCCGTCGGCCAGGTCCCGCTGGATGAACACGTCAAGGAAGGTGGACGTCCGGCCCAGCGACATGGCCGCACCGTTCTGCTCCTTGACCGCACCCAGGTAGGCGAAGTACAGCCACTGCAAGGCTTCCTGCGCGGTGGAGGCCGGCCCGGAGATGTCGAACCCGTAGCTGGCCGCCATCTGCTTCAGTTCGGCCAGCGCGCGGATCTGCTCGGTGTTCTCCTCGCGGTCACGCACCACGTTCTCGATGGACCGCTGCATGTCCAGGTCGATGCGGTCGATCTTCTTCGCCTCGATCAGCGCGTCCACGCCGTACAGGGCCACTCGCCGGTAGTCGCCGATGATCCGGCCGCGGCCGTAGGCATCGGGCAGACCGGTGATGATGTGGGAGCTGCGGGCGGCCCGCACGTTCGGCGGGTAGACGTCGAACACGCCCTGGTTGTGGGTCGTGCGGTACTTGGTGAAGATCTCCTTCACCGTCGGGTCGGGCTCGTAGCCGTAGGTCTTCAGCGCGTCCTCGACCATCCGCCAGCCGCCGTTGGGCACGATCGCCCGCTTCAATGGCGCGTCCGTCTGCAGGCCGACGATCAGCTCGTTGGCTTTGTCGATGTAGCCGGGCTTGTGCGCGGTGATGCTGGACGGGGTCTTGGCGTCGACGTCATAGATGCCCCGTTCGCGCTCGACCGGGAACATCGCTGTCAGTCGGCCCCAGATGGCGGTGGTCCGGTCGGTGGCGCCCTGCAGGAACGAGGCATCGCCCGGGTAGGGGGTGTAGTTGCGCTGGATGAAGTCACGGACGTTGATCTCGTCCTGCCACGGGCCGGAGACAAAGCCCCGCCACGCGTCGGTCGTCCGATCGGGTTCGCTGCCGGGGGCGTCGGCATTGCGGGGATTTGCTGCGATGGTCATTTCCACTCCTTGTGGCTGGCCGGTGGGCCGGTCTGTACTTTGTGGCACGGCTGGGTAGGCCGACCACTCCCGACGGTATTGATCAACCACCGGGAGCGGACGGGGCGAAAGTCCCGAATTGCTGGGAACTAGACCACGGACGGCTCCAAGGCTGTAGTGTTTTCCGCCCGGCCGTTCGGTATCGGGGCATTCGTCCGGTTCTTGGCCTCCTGGAAGGAGATGCCGTAGAAGGACGCCACCATCAGGTCCTTCATGTCGGCGAGCATCGGCATCCTGGGGTTGGCCGGCGCGCACTGGTCGCGGTAGGCGCCCATCGCCAGCTCGTCGAGCCGGCCGATGAAGTCCTGCTCGTCGACGCCCTGCGCCGCGAACGAGGCGGGGATGCCGACCTTGGCGCGCAGACTGTCGACGGCCACCGCGTAGGACTCCACGCCTTCGGCGGGGGTGGACGCCGGCAGCCCCAGGGTGGCGGCGATCTGCTGGAAGCGCTCCGGCGCGACGTAGTGCTCGTATTTCGGCCAGCTGGTCAGCTTCGTGGGAACCGTTCCGTTGTAACGGATCACGGCCGGCAGCAGGGTCGCGTTGGTGCGTCCGTGGACCAGGTGGAACTTCGCGCCGATGGTGTGCGCCATCGCGTGCACGATGCCGAGGAAGGCATTGCCGAACGCCATGCCGGCGATGGTCCCGGCGTTGTGCATCTTCTCCCGCGCCTTGACGGTGTCGGTGGCTCCGGGGACCCCGTTGACCGAGACGGCCAGGTTGTCGAAGATCAGCCGGATCGCGTGCAGTGCCATGCCGTCGGCGTAGACGGACACGAACGCCTCGGTGGCGTGGGTGAGCGCGTCGAAGCCGGAGTCGGCGGCCAGCGATGCCGGCATCCCACCGGTGAGCACCGGGTCGATGATCGCGACGGTCGGGGTCAGGGTGTAGTCAGCCAGCGGGTACTTCTTGCCGGAGGCAGGATCGGTGATCACCGCGAACGGCGTCACCTCCGCGCCCGTACCCGAGGTGGTCGGGATGCAGACCAGTTGGGCGAGGTTGCCGAGGGTCGGGAAACGGAACGCCCGCTTGCGGATGTCGAAGAACTTCTCCTTCAGGTCGGAGAAATTGACCTCGGGATGCTCGTAGAGCAGCCACATCACCTTGGCGGCGTCCATCGGTGACCCGCCGCCCAACGCGATGATGGTGTCGGGCTTGAAACCGCGCATCAGGTCTGCGCCGCGATAGACGGTGCCGGTGCTCGGTTCCGGCTCCACGCCGTCGATGATCTGCAGGGCGACGGACTTCTGCCGGCGACCCAGCACGTCGATGATCTTGTCGACGAACCCGAGCCGGGTCATCGTCTCGTCCGTCACGATCGTCACCCGGGTGACGTCTTCCATGTCGACCAGGTAGCGAATCGCGTTCGGCTCGAAGTAGGTCTTGCTCGGCACCTTGAACCACTGCAGGTTGTTGTTGCGCCGGCCGACCCGCTTGATGTTGATCAGGTTGATCGCGGACACGTTGCCGGACACCGAGTTCCGCCCGTAGGACCCGCAGGAAAGGGTCAGCGACGGCACGAATGCGTTGTACACGTCACCGATGCCGCCCATCGAGGTGGGGGAGTCGCGGATGATCCGGACCGCCTGCACCCTGCTGCCGAATTCGATCGCCAGCTGCTCGTTCTCGGTGTGGATGGCGGCGCTGTGCCCGAGCCCGTCGAGCTCGACCATCTGCTCGGCCAGGTCGATGCCGGCTTCGGCGTCCTCGGCGCGCAGCACGGCCAGCACCGGGCAGAGCTTTTCCCGGGTCAGCGGCTCGTGCCGACCGACGGAGGGCACCTCGACCAGGATGATGGAGGTCTCTTCCGGCACCGTGAAGCCGGCCTGCTCGGCGATCCACACCGGGCTCTGCCCGACGATGGCGGGGTTGAGCTTCGCCCCGGAGCACGCGACACCGTCGGCGGCCTCGGCACCGAAGATCAGCCGCTCGAGGGCGGCCTTCTCGGTCGGGTTGCACCGGTACGCATGCAGCGCGGCGAATTCGGCCATGGCCGCTTCGTAGATCGGCTCGTCGAGAATCACGGCCTGCTCGGAGGCGCAGATCATCCCGTTGTCGAACGACTTGGAGGCGACCACGTCGTTGACCGCGCGCCGGAGCTTGGCGGTGCGCTCGATGAACGCCGGCACGTTGCCCGCGCCGACCACGAGGGCCGGCTTTCCGCAGGAGTAGGCCGCCTTGACCATCGAGTTGCCGCCGGTGGCCAGGATCAGCGCCACATCGGGGTGGTTCATCAGGGCGTCCGTCATCGCGATCGAGGGACGGTCGACCCACTGGATGCAGTGCTCGGGGGCACCGGCCGCGATGGCGGCGTCCCGGACCACCCGTGCGGCCAGCGCGGACGACTGCTGTGCGGCGGGGTGGAAGGCGAAGACGATCGGGTTGCGGGTCTTCAGCGAGATCAGGCTCTTGAAGATCGCCGTGGAGGTGGGGTTGGTGACGGGGGTGATGCCACAGATCACCCCGACCGGCTCGGCGATTTCGGTGATGCCGGAGATCTCGTCAGTGCTGATCACGCCGACCGTCTTGAGGTACTGCATGGAATTCGTGACGTGTTCGCAGACGAAGATGTTCTTGACGGCTTTGTCCTCGAAGACGCCGCGGCCGGTCTCGGCGATGGCGGCCTGGGCGAGTTCACCGAGCTGATCCAGTGCGGCGACGGTGGCCTTCTTGACGATGTAGTCGATCTGTTCCTGGTCCAATTCGTGAAAGGCCTTCAGGGCCTCGAGCGCGTTGGCGACCAGCGGGTCGATGACCCGTGCGGTGTCCGCCACAGCGGAATCAGCTGCAGGGGAATCGGAGGATGCGGTGGGGTGCGATCCGTTGGTGGGGGTCGCGACAACTGCGGGTCCATCGGAGTCGGTAGCGGTTTCGGCGCTCCGAATGGCGGTGGGCGCGGACATGGGGTTCTCCCGATGTGAAGGGAGAACCGACAAGGTTGTCGGTTCAACTTCAACGGTAGGGAAACGCCCGGTCGATCACCCGGGTCTTAGGTCCCGACTATGGCCGTCGACCTGCTCAAACAGCCGTGAGTTGGGTCACGAAGTGGTAACGGGCCGGCCAGCGACAGGCATTTTCCGGGCACCATCACCCGGCTGACGGCGTGGTCGTCTCCGGGGGTGCTGTGTGCGTTGCGGACACCGGATCCTCGTCGTGCTTCGGAGGTGTGTCGGAGGTGTGTCGGAGGTGCTTCCGAGGTGTGTCAGAGGTACTGACCGGTACCGGAATGCCCGCCGCCGAGCGCACCGCCCTGCGTGTCGCTCGGCGCGTGGCCGGGCGGCAGCGCACCCCTGCGCATCTGTTCCAGCTGCATGCGTGCCGCCATCTGCTGGGCCACCAGTGCGGTCTGCAGGCCGTGGAACACCCCCTCCAGCCAGCCGACCAGCTGGGCCTGCGCGATCCGGAGCTCGCCCTCGGAGGGGATCGAGTCCTCGGTGAACGGCAACGTCAGGCGTTCCAGCTCGTCCCGCAGCTCGGGGGTCAGCCCTGATTCGAGTTCCTTGATCGACCGCTGGTGCACGTCGCGCAGCCGGGCCCGGCTCGCCTCGTCCAGTGGGGCGGCCCGCACCTCCTCCAGCAATTGCTTGATCATGGTGCCGATCCGCATCACCTTGGCGGGCTCGCCGATGGCGTCCGCGGGGTCGATCTGCCCGTCCTCGATTTCGCCGTCGCCGCCCTCGCCGGGGCCGGGGCTCAGCTGTGTGGGAACCTCGGCGTACCCCACCGGTTGCCCGTCGGAACCGATGACCAGGATCCGGTGGCTGTCGGATTCGCTCATATCTCCCACTTCGCTCCTTCTCGTCGCTACCCTGTCTCGTTGACTTGTTCCTGATGGGCGTGGGTGGCCCATCGTCGGAACGACGCCGGGACCGTCAGCTGCCGGCTGTTGGTGCCCGCAGCACGACCTTGCCGACGTGCCCGCCCTCGCGGATCCGCCGGTGGGCGGCGGCGGCGTCGGGCATGTCGACAACGGTGTCGATCACCGGCCGGACCTTCCCGGCCGCGATGAGCGGCCACAGGTGCTCGGTGACGGCGGTGATGACCTCGGCCTTGGATCCGGGCCCGGTCACCGGTCGGGAGCGCAGCGCGGTCGCAATCACGCCCAGCCGGCGGCGCAGCAGCGAGTTGAGGTCGAGTTCGGCCGTGGTTCCGCCCTGCATCCCGATGACGACCAGCCGGCCACCGTCGGCGAGGGCAGAGATGTTGCGGGTCAAGTACTTCGCTCCCACGACGTCGAGGATCACGTCGGCGCCCCGACCGCCGGTGGCCGAGGCCAGCTTGTCCACGAAGTCGTTCTTCGCGTAGTTGATCAGGATCTGTGCGCCGAGATCGTGACACGCCTGCAGCGCGGACTGCCGGGACGCGGTGACAGCAACGGTCGCGCCGAGGGCGCGGGCCACCTGGATCGCCATGGTGCCGATGCCGGAAGCGCCGCCGTGGATGAGGATCGTCTGGCCGGCCCGCAGACCGACGGTGAGGACCAGGTTCGACCAGACCGTGCAGGCCGCCTCAGGGAGCGCGGCGGCGTGCAGCAGCGTGACGCCGGGGGGTACCGGCAGCAATTGGACGGCGGGAACGCTGACCCGCTGCGCGTAACCGCCGCCGGCCAGCAATGCGCAGACCCCGTCGCCGACCTGCCACCCGGTGACCCCGCGCCCGAGTTCGCGAATGGTGCCCGAGCACTCCATGCCCAGGATCGGCGATGCGCCCGGAGGCGGAGGGTAGTGCCCGGCGGCCTGCAGCAGGTCCGCCCTGTTGACGGCCGACGCCGTGACGTCCAGCAGCACCTCTCCGGGTCCCGGAACCGGGTCGTCGACCTCCGACCAACCCAGCACCGCCGGTGCGCCCACCTCGTCGATCGTCACCGCCCACATGGCCCCGAGGGTAGCGGGGCGGCCCGACCTGCCCGGCAACCGTCGACCCTTCTGGTGTCGGGCTGCTGGGTGTCGGGCCGCTGGGTGTCTGGCTTCTGGTTGTCGGGTCTGCCGGCTGCGGGCAAGGTACTTGCCATGACGCCGCCCGATCGCTCGCTGGCCGAGTACTGGCCGGTGTTCGGGTTGCGACTGGCCACCCCGCGGCTGATCCTCACCCCGCTGCGCGACGACGACCTGGTCGAGACGCTGGGTGTGATTCTCACCGGGATCCACGAGTCGAGCCGGATGCCCTTCGCTACGCCCTGGACCGACGTGCCGCGGGACGAGCTCGTGGCGAACACCTTGCGCTACTACTGGACGGCACGCGGGGCCAACACGCCGGCGAAGTGGTCGGTGCCGTTCATCGTCCGGATGGGCGGCGTCCTGGTCGGCCTGCAGGACCTGATGGGCACGGATTTTGCCGTCACCAGGACCGTATCCACCGGCTCCTGGCTGGGCGCGGAGCACCAAGGAAAGGGGATCGGCGCCGAGATGCGTTCCGCAGTGGTGCAATTCGCGTTCGACCACCTGCGCGCCGAGCGCGCGGACAGCGGCGCGTTCACCGACAACCCCGCATCCCTGCGGGTGTCGGAGAAGCTCGGCTACCTGCCGAACGGGACGGCGGTCACCCAGCGCAGGCCCGGCGAGCGGGCAGTGGAGCAACGATTGACGTTGTCGCCCAGGGAGTTCCGTCGCCCGGGTTGGGATGTGCAGATCGCCGGTTTCGTCGCATGCCGGAGCTATTTCGGCCTGTGATCGCGGCACGTCCGAGTGGTTGCATCCGGTGTCGGGCTCTTGGCAGGCAGAAAGGAGGGGAGCACGTGCACGCCGCTCAGCAGGTGCGCCGGTGAACGCCAAACCCCGCGACAGGGCGGGACCGAACCGGCGGGGGGTGCTGGAACGGTTCCCCGCGCCCGTGCTGTTCCTCGCGTCGGGGTGCACCCAGTACTACGGCGCGGCACTGGCGGTCGGGCTGTTCGCCGTGCTGCCGGCGGCGTCGGTCGCCTGGTGGCGCTTGGCCGTGTCGGCGTCGATCCTGATCGCCTGGCGGCGGCCGTGGCGGCAGCCCTGGACCGCCCGCGAGCTCGGCGCCTCGGCCGTGTTCGGGATCGTGCTGGCGAGCATGAATGTCGCCTTTTACCTCGCGATCGCCCACCTCCCGCTGGGGACTGCGGTGGCCATCGAGTTCCTCGGACCGGTCGCGGTCGCGGCGGCGACAGGGCGCGGGTGGCATGACCGGGTGAGCATCGCGCTGGCACTCGCCGGTGTGGTGCTGCTGGCCGGCGTGCAACTGGAGGGCGGACTGACCGCCGACGTGGTCATGGGCCTGGTGGCAATCTTCGCGTCGGCTGCGGCGTGGGCCGGCTACATCGTGCTGGGCCGGCGCATCGCGGTGCGCCGCGATGGCATCAGCTCGCTGGCCGTGGGCATGTCCGCCGGCGCGCTGCTCTACTCACCACTCGCGATCGGCGCCGTCGGTCCGGTGGTCACCGACCCGTCCCTGGCATTGTCGATCCTCGGGATTGCCGTGCTGAGTTCGGTGATCCCCTACGTCATCGAGCAGATCGTGCTGCGCAGGGTGAGCGCAGCCAGGTTCGCGATCCTGCTGGCGCTGCTGCCGGTGACGGCGGCTGTCGTCGGCGCGGTGTTCCTCGCCCAGCGCCCGTCGGTGCTCGAGGTGCTGGGCATGGCCTTGGTCTGCGTGGCGATAGTGCTGTCCGCCGATCGGTCCGGCGCGATCGACGGGCCAGAGGCGCCGCCGCTGCCGACGCCGCCGCTACCGTGAGGACCGCGTTTCGATGTCGTTGCTATGTCGTTGCCGTCAGCGGTCGGCTGACTCAGCCGAGATTGTTGGTGTCAAAGGTGTTGCAGGAGGCCGGGTTTCCCGACTGATATCCGGTCAGGAACCATTTCTGCCGCTGGGCCGACGAGCCGTGGCTGAACTGCGACGGATCCACCCGCTGGCCGGAGACCTTGGTCTGGATGTAGTCGTCACCGATCTTGCCAGCAGTGTCGATGGCGTTGGCCAGGTCGGCGTCGGTGATCTCGGTGACCAGCACCTGGCCGTCGGCGCCGGGGACCGTCGTCGCGTGATTGGCCCAGACGCCGGCGTAGCAGTCGGCCTGCAGTTCCAGCCGCACCGATCCCGAGGTGGGACCGGTGGCGGTGCCGACCCGGCTGCTGGTGCCCAGCAGGTTCTGCACGTGATGGCCGTATTCGTGAGCGAGCACGTAGGCCTGTGTGAACGCGGCGTCGTTCGCGCCGAAGGTCGTGCGCAACTCATCCCAGAACGACAGGTCGATGTACACCTGCTGATCCGCCGGGCAGTAGAACGGGCCCATCCCCGCTGATCCGGTGCCGCAGGCGGTGCGCGTCGAGCCGCTGAAGAACACGGTGTCCGCATCGCGGTAGGTGCTGTTCGAGGCCGCGAAGGCGTCGGCCCAGTAGTCCTGCACCGAGTTGATCACCGCGATCGTCGCGCAGTCCTGGCTCGTCGACGCGTCCGCTCCGGTCTTGCAGGCGTTCTCCAACTGGCCGTTGTTGACCGTGCTGTTCCCCGAGGCGCCCTCGATCAGCCCGGCTGTTCCGCTGGAAGCGCCGCCACCGGCGAACTGGCTGATCAACACGATGACGATGACCGCGATCAACCCGAGGCCACCGCCACCCACCGCCAGTCCGCCCTTGCCGCCGGGAATCCCGCCGAACCCGCCGCCGCCACGACCAATCCCGCCGCCACCTCCGCCACCGCCCGCGCCGCCACGCCGGTCCTGCACCTGAGAGGTGTCCAGCCGGGCGTTGAGGTTGAACTTCATCGGGCAGCACCCCTCGTAGGTCGGCTCTGTCGTCGGCGCTCTGTCGTCGGCTCTGTGGTCGTCGGCTCTGTGGTCGTCGGCCCTGTGGTCGTCGGCCCTGTGGTCGTCGGCCTGCCATGGGCGTGAATTCCCGGTCCGGCAGCCCTGACCAGCGGTTCGATCGACAACATGATCGGCCGAGTGATCACGGTCACTCTAGTGCCGCGATCCGCTGGACACCGGATGCCCATTGGGCAAGATTGCACAATGGGCAACTTTCCGGATATCCTTGCGCCATGGTGAGCACGACCGACGGCGCTCGGACTGGCTCGGTACCACCGGGGCCGGCCGGGCTCCGTGAGCGCAAGAAGGACGCGACCCGCCGTGCACTTGCGGAGGCGGCGCTCGATCTGGCGTTCACCCAGGGGTACGACTCGGTGACGATCGCGGCGATCACCGAGCGGGTGGGGGTATCCCGCCGGACGTTCTCCAACTACTTCTCGGGCAAGGCGGAGTGCATCGCCGCGGTCAGCGAGGGATGGCTGGACGACATCATCGAGGCGATCCGGCACGCGCCGGAGGATCAGTCGCTCGAGGTGATCCTCTGCGAATCGCTCGGGCACGTCGCCGCCGGCCTGCCGATGCGCTGGGAACGACTCGCCCTGTTGTTCGACGCCGAGCCGGAGTTGCAGCCGATGGTGGGCGCGATCGACGCGGTGAACGTCGAGAAGCTGGCCGAGTCCATCGGTGACCGGCTGGGGCTGGCGGCGCGCGACATTCGGGTGCGGATGCTCGCGACCTACGGGATCGCGGCCGGCCGGATCGTGCTCGAAGAATGGCTGCTGCGCGGAAAGCCCGACGGTGAGCAGGGTTTCGACGCCCAACTGCAGCTCGCCTTTTCGATCATCAACCTGAACGAGTTGTCCGCACTGTCCGGGCTGCCCGGTAGTCGGCCGGCTCCCACCGCTTGACCCGAATCCTCCACCGATCTCGATCACGTATGACCGACCAGGGATCACCGACGCCAGGAGCCACCATGGCCAGCTTGCTGTACCGACTCGGACATTTCGCGACCCACCGACGGTGGGCGGTGCTGATCGCGTGGCTGGCGCTGCTGCTCGGCCTTGGCGCCGCGGCGGCCGCTTTCTCCGGCACCATGACGTCCTCGTTCACCATCCCGGGCACCCCGGCGCAGGCCGCCTTGGACCAGCTCGGGGAGAAGATCCCGGGCGCGGGTGACGCCACCGGCCGGATCGTCTTCGCCGCGCCCCAGGGTCGCACGCTCGCCGAACCCCAATACCAGCAGGCGATCGGGACCGTCGTCGAGCAGACCAAGCAGCTGCCGGGCGTCACGAACGTCATCGACCCGGCCACCGGCCGGACTGTCTCGCCGGACCAGACCGTCGCGTTCGCCCAGGCGTTCTTTCAGGGCCAGATCACCGAGATCCCCGAATCGACGCAGGCCGAACTCGCCGGCATCGCCGACGTGAACGAGGTCGATGGCCTGCGGATCGAACTCGGCGGCGGTGCGGTCGCACAGGCCCCGGCCGTCGGGTCGACCGAGGGGATCGGCGTTGTGGTGGCCATGGTCGTGCTGTTGATCACGTTCGGCTCGGTCGTCGCGGCCGGTCTGCCGATGCTGACCGCGCTGATCGGCGTCGCGACCGGCATGGCGGGCATCCTGTGGGCGTCCAGCGCGATCGAGATGTCCAACACCGCACCGATTCTCGCCCTGATGCTGGGCCTGGCCGTCGGGATCGACTACGCACTGTTCATCGTGTCGCGGCACCGCGCGCAGGTGAACGTCGGGATGGCCCTCGAGGAGTCCGTGGCAAGGGCGAACGGTACGGCCGGCACCGCGGTGGTGTTCGCCGGCCTGACCGTGCTGATCGCGCTGGCAGGCCTGTCTGTGGTCGGGATCCCGTTCCTGACCGTGATGGGGCTGGCCGCCGCCGGGACGGTGGCGATCGCGGTCCTGATCGCGATCACCCTGTTGCCGGCGTTGCTCGGCTTCGCCGGCGAGAAGGTGCTGCGCAAGGCGGACCGTGCGGCGGCGGCGGAGTTGCGGGCGAATTCCACCGGCCATCACGGCGTGATCGACCACGCCCATTCACCGAACCGGTGGATCCGGATGATCACCCGGCGGCCCACCCTGGTGCTGATCGTCGGGGTGCTCGGGCTGGTGATCGTCGCGATCCCCACGCTGTCGCTGTACCTGGGGCTGCCGGACGACGGCTCGGCCGCCCCCGACACCACCCAGCGGCAGGCCTACGACCTGGTGACCGAATCGTTCGGGGCGGGCGTCAACGGGCCGTTGTTGATCACGGTCGCGGTCGACGACCCGACAACGATGGCGCAAGTTCTGCCCGCGGCCGCACAGGCGGTGCAGGGGGCGAGCACGGACGTCGCATTGGCCCTGCCGGGCGCGGTCAGCCAGGACGGCACCTTCGGTCTGATCACGGTGGTCCCGCGGTCCGGGCCGTCGGACCAGGCGACCCAGCAACTCGTGCACACCCTGCGGGACGAGGCCCCGGCGCTCGGTCAGTCGGTGGGTGCGACCCTCGCCGTCACCGGTCTGACCGCGGCCGCCATCGACGTCTCCGACAAGCTGGCCGCTGCGCTGCCGATCTACCTGCTGATCGTCGTCGGGTTGGCCCTCGTGCTGCTGTTGTTGATCTTCCGGTCGATCGTGGTCCCGGTGGTCGCGGCGCTCGGGTTCCTGCTCTCCATCGGCGTGGCCTTCGGCGCGGTGGTCGCCGTCTATCAGTGGGGTTGGCTCAGCGCGATCTTCGGGGTGGACACACCGGCACCGATCATCAGCTTCCTGCCGATCCTGATGATCGGCGTGCTGTTCGGGCTGGCGATGGACTATCAGGTGTTCATGGTGTCGGGCATGCGTGAGGCCTACGTGCACGGGGCCGAGGCGAAGCGGGCCGTGGTGTCCGGGTTCACCGCCGGATCTCGGGTGGTGACCGCCGCAGGCATCATCATGGCTTCGGTGTTCTCCGGCTTCATCCTGGCGCCGGACACGATCATCGCCTCGGTCGGCTTCGCGCTGGCGGTCGGCGTGCTGGTCGACGCGTTCGTGGTGCGGATGACGTTGACACCCGCGGTGATGACGTTGCTCGGCTCGTCGGCGTGGTACCTGCCTCGCTGGTTGGGCCGGGTGCTGCCCAATGTCGACATCGAGGGCGAACGACTGCTGGAAACGCTGGCCGCCGCCGACCCGCAGCACGAGGACGCCGGCTACGGGGTGCACTCCTACGAGGTCGATGACGCCGAAGGGCCCGCGACCGAGCCGGAGGCCGATCAGGACGGGCGCCATGTGGTGGTCCAGGCGATGTCGGGGAACGGTCAGGCGGGCGGTGGTCGGCATCGGCTGCGCCGGTGAGGCTGCCGCGGGGGCTGCAGCGGCTGCGGAGCGTGCGGATTCGGCGCAGGACGCAGGTTCGGCCGCGCGACGGGTAGCCGGCGGCCGGATGATCACGGTTTGCGGCCCGCTGAGGTTGTGGCGCAGCACGAAAGGGCCAGGGGTCGTGATCATCACTGGGCGGGCGTCGGCCGCCACCAGGGTCTGAGCCGGCTGGCGCGCCGGGATGATCACGGTTTCAGGCCCGTTGAGGTTGTGACACAACAGGAAAGGGCCAGAGGTCTTGATCAACCGTGCTCGAGAGCGTCGGTACGTCGACGGTCACCGGCAATCTGGCTGACCGACGCCGCCGCTCCGGAGGCAAGGGAGGGAGAAGGCGGGCCGCTGGCAGCGCTGCGGCTCAGTAGGGCTCGGCGGACCTGAGCTCAGCGCGCGGAGCGGGCGATGTCCAGCGCAGCGCGGACTTGGCGGATGACGTCGTCGGGTCGGTTGGTCAGGTCGAACCAGGTGAACCGCAGAACGGTCCAGCCGGCGCTGACCAGCTGGTTCTGTTTCGTCCGGTCCCGCTGGAAGCGGTCCGGCGAGTGGTGCCAGGCTCAGCCGTCGATCTCGATTGCCAATCGTTCCGTGACGAAGGCGATGTCCACCGTGGTCCTGTCGTTGGCGGGATTCCGCGCGTAATTGACCCGCCACCCGCGGACGCCGGCTTCCTTGAGCAGCGCGATGAACCTGCGCTCGCTGGCCGCGGCTGATCCGTCGGCTGCGGCTCGAAGGAGTTTGCCGGCGGACGCCGATCCGTGCATGCCCAGGTTCCGGTAGTGGGCGAGACGGAGATCCGACAGGCTGACACGAGTCTGCAGCGCGCGGTCCAGTAGGGCTGGACCGTCGGCACCGAGGGCGACCGCGCCGGTCAGCGCAGACAGCGCGAGTCCGGTGACCGGTGCCGCCTTCAGCCAGGCACGGTCGGTCGAGGCCACACCTCGTAGGATGATCCGGGTTCCCGGTCGCGCCCGCGGATGACGACGCGGCGACGTCACGAGGTCGACGGTCGATGGTTCGATGTCGGTCAGACCCCACCATGACGCGGCCGCCAGACCGGAGAGCAGCGAGTGATCGCCCGCCCACAACCCGGCCGCTCGGACCCGGGACGCCGTGCTGACCCGATGGTCCGTCGAGCGATACACACCGGGGTGGACGATGACCCAGCGCCCGGACGAGAGCCTTGCCCGAATCTGTCCGACCGTCATGCCGTTGCTCACCGCTTGCCGCCGCGCCAGGACACCGTCCTGTCGGGCGAGCAGTTCGGCGATCCAGCCAATCACCGCGTTCATCCGCGGAATGATCGGTCATCGCCGGCTCCGCTCCGTGAGTTATCCACAATCCGGTGGTCGGTGGTCGGTGGTCGGTGGTCGGTGGTCGGTGGTCGGTGGTCGGTGGTCGGTGGTCGGTGGGGGCGGCGGTCGGTGTGGGCGAGGGTGCCACGCGAGCCGGCACAGGAACTTGACCGCGCGATATCCGGCCCAGCGGCGCGCCTGAGGCGGCTGGGGCATGCCGCTGGGACCGGGACGCCAAAGGCTGGGCCGGGCGCGCTGGGCTCGCGTCGGCGGCGGCCGATCGTGGGCGGTGGCCCGGATTTGGCTGCCGTCGGAGCGGGGCCTGCGTTGCCTGCGGCCGATCGTGGGCGGTTGGCCGGATTTGGCTGCTGTCGGAGCTGGGAAGGACCGGCCAGCCGTGGTGTGTGCGCGACCCATAGTTGGCCGCCCAGCTGATCAACGTTTCAGGCCCCTTGTGGGTGTGTCACGACTCGAAAAGGCCGCAAGTCCTGATCATCCGAAAGTGTGCCGGGACCCGCGGCCTTGTCGGCGCCGGGAGCGACAGCTGACCGGACGAAGCGGAACGGAGTCGGGGTGGCGCTGGACGCGGCCTCTTGGGCACAGGCCCGGAGTCTCCCAGCGGATGATCACGACTTCCGGCCCATTCACGTTGTGGCGCAACACGAAATGGCCACAGGCGTTGATCATCCGGCGGGGCAGCGTGGGGGTGGGCCCGGCGGCGGTAGTGTTGGTCAGCGGCCGCTTTCATCCAGCGTTGCGTCGGCAGGTCGCGGCTGGACGGGCACCCGGCGCAGCCAGAGCCGGATGCCCTGCCAGCGGATCAGCGCGGAAGTCCGCAGGGTGACGAACGGCCAGCGCGCCAGCGAGCCCAGCACTGCACGGGTGGTCGCCGCGCGGCCGGCGCCACTGAGGGTGGCCACGAACGGCGTCGCATCGTCCTGCCGCAGCGCGATGGACACCGACAGCCGATCAGCGGGCAGTGGGGTGCGCATCAGATAGGTCCCGCCCATCGGCAGGAACGGCGACACGTAGAACTCCTTGCCGACCTGGTCACGCCCGGATTCGTCCGGTCGCAGCAGGTAGACGTGCCGTCCGCCGTAGGTGTTGTGCACCTCCGCGATGACCGCCACCAGATCGTCGCCGGACAGGCAGTAGAACACCGAGAGCGGGTTGAAAACATGGCCGGCCACCCGCGGGCAGGTCAGCAGCAGGATGCGATCGGCCGACAGATCGTTCCTGGAGAGAAGGGCCCGTGCGTTCCCGGCCAGGGTTCCGCGCGGATCGCCCAGGTGATCGCTCGCCCGAAATCGCGCGAAGGGTTGAAGTAGGCGGGGCAGCGCCGGCACAGCATCGACGTCCACCAGCCAGAAGTAGGACGTGTAGCTGAACCGGCGGGTCACCGCGCCGGGAGCGTTGGAGTTCCGTTGGTGCATGACGGTGGCGTGGTAGATCCGCGCGGCCGATCCTTGGGTCGCACCCGCCGGCTCCGGCCGGGACTGCGCCGGATCCGGCGACTCGTCCGGCCCGATCTGTAGCCCGGCCGTCGGGGCCGGGCCGTCCTGGGGCGAGTGCAGGGTCGTCACGAGGTCACCAGCCGGCCCCGAACGACTCGGCGGCGCGGACCCCGGAGACGCAGCCGTCCTCGTGGAACCCCCAGCCCTGCCAGGCACCGGCGAACGCGGTGCGGCCGGTGTTGAGTGTCGGCACCTCCAGTTGCGCGGCCACCGACGCCCTGGTGTACGTGGGGTGCGCGTACGTCATCTCCGCCAGTACCAGGGTCGGATCGATCGAGCCGTCCCCGTTGAGCGTCACGACATAGTCGGACGGATCGGAGATCCGTTGCAGGCGTTTCAGGTCGTAGCTGATCTTGACGCGATCGTCGTCGGAGGAGCAGTCGTCCATCCGGTAGTTCCAGGACGCCCGCGCCCGCGGCGCCCGCGGCAGCACCGAGCCGTCGGTGTGCAGCAGCGCGTGCGACGGGACATAGGTGAACTCGCCCAGCAGTCGCGTCTCGTCCGCGCTGGCGTCGGCGAGCAATGCCAGCGCCTGGTCGGGATGCGTCGCGATGACGACGCGGTCGACGTCGTGTACCTGGTCGGCGTCGTCGCGGATCCGCACGCCGTCGTGGTGTCTGGTCACGGTGCGCACCCCGCTGGCGGTGTGCACCGCAGAGAGGTCCTTGGCCGCGCGCTCGACGTAGGTCCGCGAGCCGCCGTTCACTGTCCGCCATTGCGGCGACCCGGTGACGGTCAACATGCCGTGGTTGTCCAGGAAGCGGAACAGGTACCTCGCAGGGTAGTTCCGCGCGCCGTCGAAACCACAGGACCAGACGGCCGCGACCAGCGGCAGCATGAAGTGGTCGGCGAAGTACCGGGTGAAGCGCCCGGCCGTGAGGAATTCGCCGAGGGTCTGGCCGTCGTCTCCACCGGCCAGTACCGCCGCGGCTCGGCGATGGAAGATCCTGACCTGCGCGAGCATCGCCAGATACTTGGGCCGGATCGCCGCGGACGGCTGCGCGAACAGCCCGGGAAGGCCCTTGGCCCCTGCGTACTCCAGCCCGCAGCCGTCGCAGCGGACGCTCATCGACATCTCCGACTCCTGGGTTGCCACGCCCAGGTCGGCGAACAGCCGGAGCAGGTTCGGGTAGGTGCGGTCGTTGTGCACCAGGAAGCCGGAGTCCAGCCCGGCGATCAATCCCGACGACAACGGAACCTCGTGGGTGTGCGCGTGACCGCCGAGCCGGCCGTCGGCCTCGAACAGCTGCACGTCGAAGCGGCGTTGCAGCAGGTACGCCGCGGTCAGACCGGACACTCCGCTGCCGACGACAGCGACGGTCGGGCGCAGACCTGCAGTGGACGGCCGGGACATCGCTGGTTGCTCCCTCTTGCCTGGTGGACGGTGATTGGTGGACGGTGATTTGCCAGTGCGGCTCGCGGCGACGAACGTGCCGAGACGACCCTGGGCAGCACCGACGCGCACGAATCCCCTCCCTCATTCGTACCGGACACCCACGCGGACGGGTAGTCCAGCGCCGTGCGGGCCGTGCCATGAATACGCCGTTCCCGGCCCGATCGGATGATCCTGGGCCCATCGACGCCCGGAGCGGTGTGCGACGTGTCGATGGCGGGTGCGTCCGGCCCGAACCGCGCACCTATGGTCGGTGTCATGCCCGCGGACGTCCCGACGATCATCGCCACCTCCATCGGGTTCGATTCCCGCGGCCGCGACCGGTTCGATTGGGACGCCGGACCGATCTTCGACCTCGCCGCAGACCTCTCCGGGGCCGAGCGAACACCGCGGGTCTGCTACCTGGGCACCGCGACCGGGGACAACTCCATGCTGATCGCCGGGGTGTATTCCGCCCTGACCACCCGGTTCCACCCGAGCCACGTCGAGTTGTTCTCCATGCCGAACGTGGCGGACGTGCGCGAGCACTTCCTCGCCCAGGACGTCATCTGGGTGGGCGGAGGTTCGGTGGCGAACCTGCTGGCGCTGTGGCGGCTGCACGGCTGGGACGAGTACCTCTACGACGCGTGGCGGGCGGGCGTGGTGCTCGGCGGGGTGTCCGCTGGCTCGATCTGCTGGCACCTGGGTGGAACGACCGACTCCTTCGGTCCGGAGTTGCGGCCGGTGACCAATGGTCTCGGGTGGCTGCCATACTCCAACGGCGTGCATTACGACTCCGAGCCGCAGCGCCGGCCGCTGTTCCACCGGCTGATCGGCGATGGCACCCTGCCCGCGGGCTATGCCACCGACGACGGGGTCGGGCTGGTGTACCGGGGGACCGAGGTGGTGGAGGCGGTCGCGGACCGCCCCGGGTGCTCCGCCTACTTCGTCAAGGCCGGTCCGGATGACCGAGCGGTGGAGACGGTCATCGAGCCACGCCGGTTGCGCTGAGGCCGTTCCCTCCGGGCCGTCTTCGCGCTGCGAGCGTGTCCGGGTGACCGCGAGCCCGCAGCCGACCGATCACGCCGGTAGCTCACCGATCGGGAACGCCCGAACCACTGCTCTAGACTCTGCCGCGGAGGCGTGTCCGAGTGGCCGAAGGAAGCCGCCTTGAAAGCGGCCAGGTGTCAAAGCCTCGGGGGTTCGAATCCCTCCGCCTCCGCTGGTTGTCGAGGGCACTCTCGGAGTCGCGTCGGGTCCGCGATCGCTGAGGGAAGCATATTCAGAGATCGGGTGTGACGTGGCTTCACCACCGTGAAATGCCGACGGTCGAGTGTCGCGATGTCGTGAATTCCGAGGCGTTCGGCGAGGGCTATGACTGTGCCGTCGGTGGTGCCGAGACGCAGGTCCGCGTACTGGATGACAAGTTCTGCTGTGCGGCGGTAGTCGGAACGAGTCAGGTCCAGGGGTTCGAAGGTCCCGTCGGCCATGGATAGCAGGAAACCCGCTTCCACGCGGCTGCCGCCTAACTCATTCATCAGGTACCCGACCTCGGCAACCACTGTTGGCGGAACGAGGATGGCACGTCCGGCGAGTCTTAGACCGGTCAGCAGATCGACGCACTCACGGTGGTGATCATCAGTCCCGATCGCGGCTGCCACCAATGGACCGGTGTCGCACACGATCACCGTCAGCGCCCGAAACCCTCGGCAAGGATCTCGTCGATTCGCTCCGATATCTGCCCGTTGTCGGTGGCGATGGAGGCGATCCACGGTGGAGGCCACAATGTTTTCGAAGGAGTGTCAGACGTCAGCCTGATGACTGCCGCCATCGCGCGAGTGACCTGCTCATCGGGCAGGGCGTCGACCAGCCGATGAAGCTCGTCCCGTGCGGCCGTCATGCGGGCGACGATACCTATTGCCGCAGATGGTTGAGAAATGTCAGCGGTGCGCATGTGGATACTTGCTCGTCGCCGTGGCAACCTCCGCGAACTTGTGACCTGTAGCCTCCGACCGACAAGTCGACCCACAGCGGCGTATCCGGCCGTAAGGTGCCCGGGTGAGCCCGTTCGAGATCGTCGCCATCTTCCTGGCCGGCGTGGCGGCGGGCACGATCAACACGATCGTCGGGTCGGGCACCCTGGTCACCTTCCCGACGCTGCTGGCCTTCGGCTACCCGCCGGTGGTCGCGACCATGTCCAATGCCATTGGCCTGGTGCCCGGCAACGTGTCAGGGACCTGGGGATACCGGCGGGAGCTCAAGGGTCAGGGACCCCGGCTGCGCTGGCAGATACCGGCCTCGTTCCTCGGCGCGATCACCGGTGCCTGGCTATTGCTACACCTGCCGGAGAGCACCTTCCAGAAGGTCGTCCCGGTCCTGCTGGTGATCGCGCTGATCCTGGTGGTCGTCCAGCCGCGGCTGCAGATCGCCCTGCGTCGGCGGGCCGAGGCGGCCGGCCGGGATCACGCGGTGATGGGTCGCGGCCAATTCGTGCTACTGATCATCGGGACCTACCTGGTCGGCATCTACGGCGGCTATTTCGCCGCGGCTCAGGGGATCCTGCTGGTCGGCGTGATGGGCGCGCTGCTCGCGGAGAGCATGCAGCGCATCAATGCGGCGAAGAACATGCTGGTGCTGATCGTCAATGTGGTCGCCGCGACGGCATACACGATCGTCGCGTACGACCGGATTGCCTGGGCCGCAGCGGGTTTGATCGCGGTGGGGTCGCTGATCGGGGGGTTCATCGGGGCCGGCGTCGGGCGCAAGCTGTCGCCGGTGGCGTTGCGCGCCGCGATCGTCGTGCTCGGCCTCATCGCGCTGTGGCGGCTGCTGGCGGCCTGATCGCCGCATTGATCGGTGCCGTGAACGTTGATCACGGTGGCGCGAACTCCAGCCGGACACCGACCAGCCGCACCGGCCGCCGACGCTCGAAGCGCTCCAGCACGTCCAGTGCGGCCGACTCGACCAGCGCCGGATCAAGGGTGGGGGAGGCCAGCCGGGCGCTGTGCGTCGAGGTGAAGAACGGCGCGAACCGCACCTTCACCGCCACCCGCGCCCCCGGCCGGCCGTCGGCGGCAACGTCCGCACACACCCGGCGGGCGAGCGACGCGACCTCGGCACGCACGTCATCCCACTCCGTCAGGTCCTGTTGGAAGGTCGTCTCCCGGCTGCGGGAGCGCGGCACCCAGGGCTCGCCCTTGACGGTTCGACGGCCGAGCCCCTTGGCCAGCTGCACCAGCCACGGACCGGTGGCGGGTCCGAACTCCCTGGCCAATGCCTCGGGGTCGGCCGCCGCGAGATCGCGAACCAGGAGGAACCCGAGGTCGGCCAGCTTCTGGGATGTCTTGGCGCCGACACCCCACAGCGCTCTGGTGGGACGGTCGAACATCACCTCCGCCCAGTTCTCGGCGGTCAGCCGGTACACCCCGGCCGGTTTGCCGAACTCGGTGGCGAGCTTGGCCCGCAGGGTGTTGTCGCCGATGCCGATCGAGCAGTGCAGCGCGGTCTGCTCCAGCACCGCGGCCTGGATCTCCCGGGCCAGGGACTCGGGGTCGTCGGTGTCGGCGCCGAGAAAGCACTCGTCCCAGCCGATCACCTCGACGATGACGTCGAACGAGCGCAGCACCCGCTGGACCGACGCCGACGCCTCCTCGTACGCGGAGTTGTCGGCGGGCAGGAACACCGCCTGCGGGCAGCGTTTCAGCGCGGTGCGCAGCGGGATGCCCGAGTGCACGCCGAACTCCCGGGCCGCGTACGACGCGGTTGCGACGACGCCGCGCTGGCTCGGGTCGCCGGCCCCACCCACCACCACCGGCAGACCGGCCAGCTCGGGGTGACGGAGCATCTCGACGGCAGCGATGAACTGGTCCATGTCGACGTGCAGCACCCACACGCCCTCCAGTCTGCGACGTCACCCCGACACCCGCGCTGAGCGCGGCAACTCGTCGAGCCGTCGGGTGAGGAATCGACGGTCGGCGTCGGAGGTGACCGGATCGAGCGCCCGTCGGTAGGCCTGCGCTGCCTCGCGGTGACGCCCGAGCCTGCGGAGCGGGCCCGCCCTGGTGGCGGGGGCCAGGTGGGTGGTAGCCGGTCACCAGGCCGTCGGTGTCCAGTTGGTCGACCAGGTTCAGGCCTGCCCGCGGGCCGTCGCTCATCGCCACGGCGACGGCCCGGTTCAGCGCGATGACCGGGCCGGGGTGCAGCGTCATCAGTCGGTCGTACAGTTCGGCGATCTGCGCCCAATCGGTGTCCCCGGGCGTGGCCGCGGTCGCGTGGCAGGCGGCGATCGCGGCATGCAGTTGATAGGAGCCGGGCATCCGCCGGCGGGTAGCGCGATCCAGAGCCTCCAGTCCCTCCGCGATCGCGTCCCGATGCGGCAAAGGTCCTGCTCCTCCAGCGTGACGGGAACGCCATCGGCGCCGACGCGGGCATCCCGCCTGCTGTGCTGCAGCAGTATCAGCGCGAGCAGCCCCCAGGCCTCCGGTTCGTCGGGCATCAGCACCGTCAGCGATCTGGTGAGCTGCATCGCCTCGTCGCACAGCGCCGCGCGCACCACGGACGGACCCGCGGTCGCCGGGTATCCCTCGTTCTGCCGGGAGCCTGCACGAATCAGCGGGAGTAACTCCCCGACGCCGTGAGGAACACGTCGTTCTCCTCCGGCGACCCGATGGTCACCCGCACGCCGCCGGTGGCGTCGGCGAACGCTCGGACGATCACCTTCAGGGATTCACAGTGCGCGGCGAATTCGACAGCGCGTTCCTTCAGCGGTAGCCAGACGAAGTTCGCCTGTGACGGCGGGACCTCGTAGCCCTGCTCACGCAGGGCCGCAGTGACCCGGTCCCGCTCGCCGACGACTTGCTTCCACCGGGGGGCCAGGTCGTCCTTCGCCGCCAGCGCGGCGAGCGCCGCCGCCTGGGCCAGGGTGTTCAGCGAGAACGGAACGGCCACCTTGCCCATGGCGGTGATCACCTCTGGCGCGCCGACGGCGTACCCGACCCGGAGGCCGGCGAGCCCGTACGCCTTCGAGAGCGTCCGGAGGGAGACCACATTCGGCCGGTTCACCGCGAAATCCAGCCCGTCGGGGGAATCCGGACTCACGTCGAATTCGCGGTAAGCCTCGTCGATCACCACGAGCACGTCCTGCGGAATGGTGTCCAAGAATTCGGCGAAATCATCGCGGCGAATGGCCGTCCCGGTCGGATTGTTCGGTGTGCAGACGAATATCAGCCGGGTCTGCGAATTGACCGCCTCGGAAATCGCGAACAGGTCGAGCTCATGACCGACGGTGACCGGAACCCGGACCGCAGTGGCGCCGGTGATCTGCGTGACGATCGGGTAGGCCTCGAACGACCGCCAGCCGAACACCACTTCGTCGCCTTCGCCGGCCGTCGCCTGCACCAATTGCTGGCACAGCGCGACGGACCCGTTCCCGGCGATGACGTGGTCGGCCGGCGCGCCGGTGTGCTCCGCGAGCGCTCGGACCAGCGCCTGCGCGCCAATGTCCGGATAGCGGTTGATCCCCGCCGTTTCGTGGGCGACGGCGTCAGCGATGGCGTCGGCGATCGCCGGCAGGGTCGGGAAGGACAGCTCGTTCGAGGCCAACTTGATCGCGCCGGGCACGCTGCGGCCGGGGGCGTACGCCGGGAGCGAGTCCAACGCCGCTCGGGTCCGGACCGTCATGACGGTGACCTCCTTGTCAGCCAAATCCTGCTGGGTGTGCAATCGCGCGGCGGACCGGGTGCGAGCCCGCTGGTGGCGCCGCGCGAGTGGTCCAGGATGACAACCGACGTGCGGCTGGCCGGTTCCTGCTGCCCGACGGCACTGTAACGTCGGCGGCTCCCAGTCGGTTCAGGGCCGCTTCCGACGGCGCGGCGAGCGGCCGCCGGATCTGGCCACTGCGGGACTGCCAATGGCGGCGCGGTAGCTGCCGCGGTGGTGACTCCGAGCCTCGCGATCCGGACGATTCGGGCATTGTCCTACGAATTACTTTTCGCTGCGAACCGTCTGCTGCGTTTGGGCGGCCGCCCCGTCCGAACTGATCCAATTACTACTCTTGGTGATTGTTTCGCCCCGAGTTCACCAGCGGCATCCGTGCAGAGCCAGACGCCCAGGGCATTGAAATCATGGCATCTTCGCCATCGCAGAAGAGAGTCTCACCTGACCGTGGCTATTGTGAAATAATCAATTATGGCAACGACAGAACGGACGGCAGACAACATTCCTCGGGATCAGCACCAAGTTGATCAAGTTCGTCGCACGGATTGTCGGTCTCGCGGCGGTGGCAATGGCGCTGATCCTCCTCGGTTCGACCTTGACCGGGGTCCTGCGGTGGGTGCTCGTCGGCACCGGCGTGGTGCTGATGATCGGCCTCGCCCTGTACGGAAGCGCCCTGTCGGGCGAGGTCCGGCGAAAGTTGGGCCCGTTGCCGCTCGGCGAGCCCGACCGCGACTTGGACTCCTTGCCGTTGACGAGGGAGTGGCGCGTGCAGCGATCTGCTCAGCAGGTGCGACAGGCGGGCGGACCTGCTGACAACTCGCGGTCCTGATCTTCGCACCAGCAGGCCGGCACCTGGCGGGCGGCATCCCGCCAGGTGGGCCGGCCGTCATCGATGTCCGGACCACGCCCGTGGTCTCGGCGCGGGATCGAGGTGCGCGGGATCGAGGTGACTGGGGTGTAGGAACGACACATGAGCCCAGCCGACGTCGTCCCCGAGGTGCTCTGGCAGCCCGGGCCCGATCGCATCGCCCGAGCCCGGATCACCGACTTCGCCGACTTCGTCGCTGCTCGCACCGGTCTGCATCTGCCGGATTACCGGACGCTGTGGGAGTACTCGACCACTGACGTCGGCGACTTCTGGTCCGCGTTGGCGGAGTACTTCGGCGTGCGGTGGCACTCGCGGCCGGAACGGGCGCTGGCTGCGGAGATCATGCCGGGCGCCGACTGGTTTCCCGGCGGGACACTGAACTACGCAGAGCACGCGCTGACCGGTCCCGACGACGAGTTGGCCGTGATCAACGTCCAGGAGGACGGCACCGAGGAGCTGATCACCCTCGGCGACCTGCGCGGCCGGGTCGGCGCCGCCAGGACCGGGCTCCGCCGGATGGGCGTCGGCACCGGCGACCGGGTGGTGGCGCTGGCGCCCAACGGGGTGCACGCTCTCGTCGGGTTCCTGGCGACCTCGGCACTGGGCGCTGTGTGGTCGTCGTGCTCGCCGGACTTCGGCCCCGGTTCGGTGATCGATCGGTTCACCCAGATCTCGCCGACGGTGCTGATCGCCGTCGACGGATACCGTTACGGCGGCAAGGCTTTCGATATCGGAGCGACGGTCGGGAAACTGCGTGCCGCGCTCCCCGGGCTCTCCGGGGCGGTGCACATCCCGGTGCTGGGATCGCCGACCCCGGACGGCATGACCACCTGGGACGAAATGGTTGCCGAGCGGGCCGACGTGGAGTACATCCCGGTCCCGTTCTCCGCACCGCTGTGGGTGCTCTACTCCTCCGGCACCACCGGGCTGCCCAAACCGATCGTCCAGTCGGCCGGCGGAATCCTCCTCGAGACCTTGAAAACCGCCGGCCTGCAAGCAGATCTCGGTCCCGGCGACCGCTTCTTCTGGTACACCACCACGGGCTGGATGATGTGGAACTACCTCGTCGGCGGACTGCTGGTCGGCGCGACCATCGTGCTGTTCGACGGCAGCCCCGGCTACCCCGACCTGATGACCCTCTGGCGCCTGGTCGAACGTCATCGCATCAGCTACTTCGGCACGTCCGCGCCCTTCGTCGCGTCCTGTCGCAAGGCTGAGCTGACACCGGCCGCCACACTGGACCTGACCTCGCTGCGCACCATCGGTTCGACCGGTTCGCCATTGGGCACCGACGGTTTCCGCTGGATCCACGACGCGGTCGGGTCGGGCGTCCAGATCGCCTCGGTGTCCGGCGGCACCGACCTGTGCACGGCCGTGGTCGGGGCCGCCCCGAACGTGCCGGTATGGATGGGCGAGATCTCCTGCCGGGCATTGGGCGCCAAGGTCGAGGCCTACTCCCCGGCCGGTGAGCCGCTGATCAACGAGGTCGGTGAGCTGGTGATCACCGCGCCGATGCCGTCGATGCCGGTGTTCTTCTGGGGTGACGACGACGGCACCCGGCTGCATGACGCCTACTTCGCCGACTACCCCCGGAATCTGGCGGCACGGCGACTGGATCCGGGTCACCTCCCGCGGGTCGTGCGTGATCGAGGGCCGTTCGGATGCCACGCTGAATCGGGGCGGGGTCCGGATGGGTACGTCCGAGTTCTACCGCGTGGTGGAGTCGGTGCCGGAGGTGGTGGATTCGATGGTGGTGGACACCTCCAGCTCCGCCGGTGAGGGAGATCTGCTGTTGTTCGTGGTGCTGGATCCAGCGGCTGACCTGGACGAGGTCACACCGAAGCTGCGCGCGCTGATCCGATCCGAGTTGTCCCCGAGGCATGTCCCCGGTGCGGTGGTTGATGTCCCGGTGGTACCCCGGACCCTGAACGGCAAGAAATGCGAAGTACCGGTGAAGCGGATCCTGGGCGGCGCGGCGGTCGACACGGTGGTCTCCCGTGACGCGCTGGCCGACCCGGCCGGTTTCGATTCCTTCCTGGAGGCCGCGCGGTTGGCGGTCCTGGCGACGGAGCGCCGGTGATCGGTGCGCGTCTCGGCGCTGTCCGACGGCCGGTCGGTTCGGTGGCCGGCTCTGTGGTCGCCGGCTCTGTGATCGCTGTGGCGGCGCTGCTGGTGCTCGCCGGGTGCGGCACCGGAACGCTGGCGACGCCGGACGCCACCGCGCCCGGGGGGTCGGCTTCGGCGTCCGCGCAGTCCTCCGCGGCGGGGCCGACGCTGGTCGTCACGGTGCCCGAACTCCCGCTCGCGTCGGCGCCGGCGGAGGTTCCGGCGCCGTCCGTGGCCGAGTCACCGGGAGCGCCCCCGGCCGCCGAGGGCCCGACCGAGGCCCAGGCGCCCGAGCCCGACCCGCCCACCGAAGCCGTGCCCCCCGCTGAACCCCCAACCCCCGCAGCGCCGGCGGCGGAACCCGCGCAACCGGCTGTCACCGCGCCTCCGCCCGCTCCGGCCGGGGACCAGCTGCCGATCTCGCTGGCGAACTGCGACGGCTGCTCGGTGTTGGCCACCCACCGCGGCGTCACCGGCGAGCTGTCGGCGGCCCTGGTCGGCACCCAGGCCGGCCGGGCCATCCTGTTGTCGGTGGGTACGGACGGCCAGGTCAAGGGGGTGATCGGGGTTCCGTACGGGGCATCGTTCGCGGCGCCCTCCGACGGCGTGTTGTCCTGCGACAGTCAGGCTCGGTGCGCGGTCGAGGGCACCCAAACCGATGGCAGGGCGATCCTGTCGGCGTTCGAGCTGACCGGAACCGGAGCCTGGCGGGATGTGTCCGGGGACGATGCCTTCCCGTCCGCGACCGAGCGCGCCGGGGTGATCGACCTCGGTGGCGAACTCGGGCTGGCGGTCCAGGACCAGGGTGACGCGGCCGCGGTCTGGATGCTCTACCAGTGGGGAGGCGACCGGTTCACGGTGGCGGGGTGTGCACCCGACAGCGATTCGCCGCCGAGCGCGGCGCAGGTGTCCCAGGACCTCTGCCTGTCCTGAGACTGAGACCCCTGGATTCCGGGTACGGGGGGCGATCGGGGTTCGGTGGCCGGTGTGAAGGCCTGGGCGGTCCGTGATGATCAACGTTTGCGGCGGTTTCGCGTCGTGCTGCGACCTCGGAAGGCCAGAGGATTTGATCACGATCACCGGCCGTGGTCGCTCCGTCCGAAGAGGATCTGACCCGGGCCGCCCCTGACCCGCTCAGACCGTGTAGGTCTTGGCCACCAGCACCAGCTCCGAGGTGTGCGAACCCTGGACTCCCACCCCAGGCGGCCGGGGGGTGAAGCCGGGCAGCTCGTCGAGGCCGTCGCTGCCGTCTATCACCCTGGCGGTGACCGGCATGACCTCGTCGAGCTCCAGGTCGAACGTCACTCCTGTCGAAGTGTCGCGGTCCGGCGGCCCGTTGAACACGACACCAGTCCCGTCGGGGAACACGGAGGTGGGGATCTCGTGGCCGGCCACCGATGCCCTCGCCACGGCGGCACCCGGGAGCAACAGATAGATCAACCGGACCTCACGCTGCGGGGTGACGGTGATACTGAGGTTCCGCCTGTCCCCGCTGGTGCTGTCGGAAGAGACCGTCAGCGCGGGCGCAGGCAGCGCCGCCGGCTGCGCGGGGCCGGTCAGCACGCCGACGCCGAGCAGGCCGAATGTGCCGCGCAGATCCTCGGGCCCGGTGACGTACTGGCTCACCCATTCCCCTGGGTCGGAATCGGTGCTGAGCCAGCGCGCCTGGCCGGAGTCGGCGTCGAGCGCGTAGAACAGCTGAGCCGGCGCCGGGTGATCCGCGTCGAAATGGTCGACCGCCAATCCGGCGCCAAGGAACGCGAGCGCAAGGGCGCCGGCGGTCATCGCCGGAATCGCCGCCCACAGCCGACGACGTGCCGTCCTGAACCCAGGATGGCGCGATTGACCTTGCGCCGCAGGCGATCCCGGATCCTCGGGGGTGGGATAGACCAGCTCGAACACCGGCAGCAGCGCCAATCCGAGTAGGACCGCGAAGAACGCGCCGGCCGCGCCCGTCGCCAGGCCGAGCGCCGGGAAGAACAGCGCGACGGTCGGCGCGAGGATGACGACAGCGACCGCCGCGGCTGCCCCGAGCACGACGACCCGCAACCAGAAGCGACCCGCCGACACCGCCACGATCGACCCCGTCGCACCGGCCAGCGCGGGCAGCGACGCCAGGTACGACCCGCCGGGCGTCACCGCTGCCAGCACCAGACCGAGCACGGCCAGCAGCCCGAACGCGCCGATCGCGAGTGACCAGGCACCGATCGGACGGCGCAGCAGGCCGTACCAGGAGAGCACGATCGTCAGCACCAGCGCGACCACACAGGCCCGGAACCAACCCGGCCACCACGGGTCGATCATGTTCGCGTACCCGGGTCGCACCGCCACCAACAGCGCCCACAGGAGTTGCGCGGCAACGGGTGCCAGGATCAACGGCACCACCGCCAGGCCAAGTCCGGCAGCGCCGCGGGGCCAGCTGGTGAGCCCACGGCGACGGGCAAGGACGGCCAGCCCCACCACGGCCAGCAGGGCGAGGATCGCCAGCGGCCAGACCAGCCAGCCCGGATACCGCAGCAGAACGCTGAGCACCGGGAAGTACGTCGAATCGTTCGCCGCGGGGACGGTCAACGCGGCGATGTCGGCTGCGCCGAACGACCGCGCCAGCGCCACAGCGTCGTCACCGTGTTGTTGCAGTCTCGCCTGGTCCATGTACGAAGGCCGGTCCTCGGGGGCGTGGTACACGGCGGAGCCGTCGATGTACGCCGAATTCAATCCGGAGAACCTGCCGGAGTCTCGGAACGGCGTGAAATCCGTGTCGTTGGGCAGGATCCGGTAGATCTCCACCGCGAAGCTGGTGGCCACCGGGTAGGGCACGGCGTCCGCGTAGACGCCAACCACATTCGCGTTCCCGCGCGAGGTTTCGAACAGCACCACCGGGCCGGACGATCCGCGGGACTCGAAGTTCATCGCCACGCCGCCCTGCGCGGCCAGCGGGCTCTGATCGACGAAGGCCTGCGCCCCGCACAGGCAGGCCTCCTCGGCGTCGGTGAACAGGAAGACGATGTCGTTGCGCGGCCGCGGCCCGGCGGCCAGCACCCGGGCCGTCTCGAGCAACGTGGAGACCCCGGCGCCGTCGTCATTGCCGCCGTAGGACACCTGCACCGAGTCGTAGTGCGCGAACATCACGATCCGCCCGGTGGAGGTCTCTCCCGGCAGCACCGCGACGACGTTGCGGACCCGGGCCATCCCGTAGGGACCGCTGACTTGGTCCGTTGCGCTGATGGTGTCCTGGATCTGCGGCTGCAGCCCGAAGCCGGTCAGCGTGGAGACGATGTAGTCGCGGACGTCGGCCGCTGCCGGAGAGCCGGTGACGTGCTGCTGCGAGCCGACGCGTTCCACGTGCCAGTAGGCGCGGGTCGCGCTGAAGGAGTCGGCGGGGGCGTCGCCGGCAACCGGTGCCGGCGGGGCAACGGCGGCCAGGCTCGCCATGACCAGCCCGGCAAGGGCAACGAGCACGATCACCCCGGCCAGCAGGCGCCGACGGGTTGACTGTCCGGTGGGGTACTCCGAGGCCGACTCCACGGCCATATCCTGCGCCGCCAGGGGCTCTCCGGCCCGTCGTTTCGCGTTTCGCGGGTGAACCGCGCCCGATCAGGCGCCGGGTCGGCGGCGAGGCCGCCCGGTTACAGCTCGGCCGCGCGCGTCAGGAAGATCGCCCGCTCCTGGGCGTTCCGGGTGAGCGCGGCGGCACGCTCGAACTCCGCCCGCGCCTCCTGCGACCGGCCGAGCCCGGCGAGCAGGTCGCCGCGTACCGCGGGCAGCTGCGGGTAGTGCGGCAGCTCGCCGGTGGCCAGCAGGCCGTCCACGATCGCCAACCCGGCCTTCGGTCCCGCCGACTTGCCGACCGCGACGGCCCGGTTCAGCTGGACCACCGGCGAGAACCACAATCCACCGAGAACCTCGTAGAGCGCGGCGATCCGCGCCCAGTCGGTGTCCTGCACGGTGGCCGCTCTGGCATGGCAGGCGGCGATGGCCGCCTGCAGGGTGTACGGGCCGATCGGTGCGGGCAGTGCGTCCGCCCGACGGAGCGACTCCAGCCCGCCGCGAATCAGCAGCCGATCCCACCGCCGCCGGTCCTGGTCGGGCAACAGCACCGGCCCGCCATCGGGGCCTACCCGGGCGATCGATCGTGATGCCTGGATCTCCATCAGCGCGAGCAGCCCGTGAACCTCGGGTTCGTCGGGCACCAGCACCGCCAGCAGCCGGCCGAGTCGCAACGCGTCCTCGACCAACGCCGGCCGCATCCAGTCCTCGCCCGCGGTGGCCGAGTAGCCCTCGTTGAAGATCAGGAAGACCACTTGAAGGACGGAGGCCAGTCGGCCCGCCATTTGCTCCGGTCCCGGTAGCTCGAACCCGACGGCGTGACCGGCGAGGGTGCGCTTGGCCCGCACGATGCGTTGCGCGGCAGTCGATTCCGGCACCAGGAACGCCCGGGCGATCTCATCGGTCGACAACCCGCCCAGGCATCGCAGGGTCAGCGCGACGCGGGAGTCCATGGTCAGCGCAGGGTGGGCCGCGGTGAAGATCAGCCGCAGCAGGTCGTCGCCGATGTGATCGTCCAGGCTGTCGTCGTCGACCAGTGCAGCGATCGGGTCGTGGCCGTCGGGTGTCTCGCGCGACAGCATGGTCAGCTTCTCTTGGTGCACGGCCCGGCGGCGGTACATGTCGATGCCGCGGTTCTTCGCGGTCGTCATCAGCCATCCCGCGGGATTGGGCGGGGTTCCGGTGCGCGGCCATTGCTCGAGGGCGGCGACCAGGGCGTCCTGGGCGACTTCCTCGGCGAGCCCGACGTCCCCGGTGACGCGGGCCAGACCGGCGATGAGCCGGCCCGACTCGATGCGCCAGACGGCCTCGACCGCGCGCCGTGCCGCGTCGCCCGGCTCTGCCTCGCGCCCGGCGGCCGCCAGGCCCTCGTCAGAAGCCGTCACATCCCCGATCAAACCAGGCCCGGCCAACTCCTGCGACGCTCGCGGAGGCCCGGACCGCAGCAGGGTGAGAGCAGCGGAGGGGTCAGGCAGGGGGCGCGAAGTCTTCGGGCCCAAAGACTTCCAGCACGTCGGCGTCGCCGTCCCAGCCCGGACACAACTCCTGGTGCAGCCGCAGGAAGCGGGACGCCCACTCCACGGCCTCTTCCTTCGACCGGACCTGGTACAGCGCGTAACTGATGAATTCCTTTGCCTCCGCGAACGGGCCGTCCACCACACTGAGGTGCCCACCGCTGAGCTGCACCCTGGCTCCTGCAATGCTGGGCGCCAGGCCCGCGGTGTCCAGCAGTGCCCCGGCGGCGGTTGCTTCCTCGCCCAACCGCATGATCGCCTCCATCAGAGCGGGGGGCGGCGGCTCGCCCGGCTGAGTTCCCCTGAGCAGGATCAGGTATCGCATCGTGCTGGCTCCTTCGTTCGTGGTCGGTCGGCAGGGTCGGTCGGCATTGGGTGGGTAGCGGGTCGTTCGGTGTCTGGCGGTCTGTCGTGGCGGTCTGTCGTGGCGGGTCGGAGTGTGGCAGGAATTCAGGTCCGCGGGAGCGCGTCGTTGCGGGCAGCGTCCGCCACTCGGCGGTACCGATCGACCGCCACCGCGGTGTTCCACACCGAGACCAGCACGACCGCGATGATGAACGCGACCGTGGGGACCTGGCTGCCGCCGCCGGCGGCGAGCATCGCGAATCCGGCCAGGAACAGCACACCGGTGAACCTGGAGAACCATGCCCAGCCGTCCCTGCGCTCGGTCACGTAGCGGTGGGCCAGCACGAAGCAGGCGACCGCCAGGGCGGTGAAGCCGATCGCTCCCGCCAGGAAATGCACCATGCCATGCCACGAGACCGCGGTCGGACCCTGCGGTGTGCCGACCGGGAAACCAAGGGCAGGGTCGGCCCGGAACACCCCGGCGGTGACGAGGCTGAGCCCGTACACCGCGACCAGCCGAGGCGCCCAGTTCGCGCCCGCACCCGGGGTCAGCGCCCGGCGCAGGCCGACCGCAAAGGCGATCAGCATCAGCCCGCATCCGATCAGGTTCGCGATCTGGATCCAGCCGTGCTGGCCGTTGGCCAGCAGGCTCCATGCGTGCCGGCTCACGTCGAAGCCCTCCCGGGTGAACGCTTCCGCCAATGAAACGCTCACGTAGATCGGCCCGGCGATGACGCCGTAGCCCAGCAAGGACTTTGTGACGCGATCAGCAGGTGAGCACTCGCTCCGGCCGTTCGGCGAGTGGGTCGTGGGGGTGGCGGTCGTGGGGGTGGCGGTCGTCGGGCAGGCGGTCGTGGGGGTGGTGGTCACTGCGGTCTCCTTCGATCTGGTCGGGTTCGGAGGCCTGATGCGCTCCGCCCGGTCACCCCCTCCACGAACAGCGCGCGCCCGGATCGACATGGCTTGCGAACTTCCTTCTGCACCCAACCCGCCGGCATCTCGGCGGCGTGTCCGAACCGCCACCAGATCGGTCGTTGACAGCGAGTTGCGCCGCTCATCATGATCAAAGCCTCTGGCCATCCGCCGTCGTGGCACGACACGAAACGGCCGCAAACCTCGATCATCAGGGACCGCCCAGACAAGCACTCGCCGACCTCCGTGGTCACCTGGTCCCGGGCTCCGTGGTCACCTGGTCCCGGGCTCCATGGTCACTACCTGGGGACCTGCGACGGTGCTGGTGACCCGCGACCGTCCCGCAGCGATGATCATCACCGGCGGCCCGCCCGTGTGGGATTGCGCGAAGCCTGTGCGCGCGGGGCGGACCGGCGCTGGCTCGCGCCGAATTGACGAGCTGGCTCCCCCGCATTGACGAGCCGGCTCCCTTCAACGGGGATCGTCCGGTGCCCGGTTCTACTCGGTGGGAACACTGTTCTCCGGACCGGTCGCTGCTTACAGTCGGGGTGACACTGGTCTGTCGCCACGCTGTCGGCGCTGGGGTGATCCGGCGCGCAGACGTTCATTGCATGCCTGAAGGAGTCGTCGATGGATCCGTTGGGGATCGCCCGGTGGCAGTTCGGTATCACCACCGTCTACCACTTCCTGTTCGTCCCGATCACCATCGGGATGGCGTTCTTCATCGCGATCATGGAGACAGCTTGGGTGCACACCCGCAAGTCGATCTACCTTCCGGCGACGAAGTTCTGGGGCAAGATCTTCCTGATCAACTTCGCGATCGGGGTGGTCACCGGAATCACCCAGGAGTTCCAGTTCGGGATGAACTGGTCGAATTACTCCCGCTTCGTCGGTGACGTTTTCGGGGCGCCGCTGGCCATGGAGGCGCTGCTCGCGTTCTTCCTAGAATCGACGTTCCTCGGACTGTGGATCTTCGGATGGGACAAGTTGTCCCCCCGGCTGCACGCCACCTGCATCTGGCTCGTCTCGATCGGCACCATGCTGTCCGCGTTCTTCATCATGTCCGCCAACTCGTTCATGCAGCATCCCGTCGGCATCACGGTCGATCCGGTGCGCGACCGCGCGGAGATGAACGACATCTGGGCCGTCCTCACCCAGCCCCTGAACCTCTGGGCCTACTCCCATGTGATCGCGGCAGCGCTGCTCAGCGGGGCCGCGATGTTCGCCGGGATCTCGGCCTACTTCCTGATGAAGCAGCGCGACGTCGACGTGTTCCGGCCGTCGGTTCGGCTCGGTCTGGTCGGCATGCTCATCGGCTCGCTGGTGGTGCTGATCACCGGCGACCTGCTCGCCAAGGTCATGACCGAGGTCCAGCGGATGAAGATGGCCTCGGCAGAGGCGTTGTGGGACACCACGTCCGGAGCCTCGTTCTCGTTGATCACCATCGGCACCCTGGACGGATCCAGCGAGGTGTGGTCGATCCGGGTGCCCGGCGTGCTGTCGTTCATGGCCACCGAATCCTTCTCCGGCACCGTCGAGGGAATCAACGATGTGCAGGCCCAGTTCGAAGAGAAGTACGGGCCGGGCGACTACCGACCGAACATCCCGGTGACGTACTGGATGTTCCGGCTGATGATGGGCGCCGGATTCATCGTGATCCTGGTGTCCCTGGTCGGGCTTTGGCTCACCCGGAAGGGCCGGCTGCCGAAATCCAAGTGGGTCTGGCGGCTGGCGATGATCGCCATCGCCGGCCCGGTGGTCGGGAACTCCGCCGGCTGGATCTTCACCGAGATGGGCCGTCAGCCCTGGACCGTGGTTGGCCTGTATCGGACAGCGGATTCGGTGTCGCCCTCGGTGTCCGGGGGGGCCGCGTTGACCTCGCTGATCGTCTTCACCGCGCTGTACGGCATCCTGGCCGTCATCGAGATCGGGCTGGTGGTGAAGTACGTGAAGATCGGGCCGCCCAGCGAGGCGGAGGCACTGCATTCGATCCGTCGAGGACCGCCCCGGCGTGGCGGCTCGACCGGCGCCGATGGCGAGGATGCCGCTGCGGACGAGAAGCCGATGGCCTTCGCGTACTGAGTACCCGCGCAGGGTCGCCGCAGGTCGGCTGTGGTTTACCCGACTGGTCCACCCCGACCGGGATTGCCCGCGCGCCGGGCGCTGGTTGCCCAGGCAATGGAGGCGACGCGGCGTTACGGTGTGCCTTTCCGGGCCGGACATCGATCTGCACGTGCTGGCCGCCGCTTCACAGCGTTGTGGAGGTATTGCGTGGCTGGGAACTGTGCAGAGGCGGGGCGATCCGTCACCAGCAAGATCACCTCGATCCTGTTGACCTTCACCGAAGGCAGCGAGCACTCGCTGACCGAGATAGCCCGGCTGGCCGGGCTGCCGATCTCCACGGCCCATCGGCTGACGTCGGAACTTGCCGGCTGGCGGCTGCTGGAACGCACCGAGGACGGTCTGTACCGTGCCGGCCCGCCGCTCAGGATGATCGGCAGTGGGGACGATTGCCCGCCGACCGTTGCCGAGCGGGGACCGTGTGTGCTGGAAGACCTGTCCGCCGCTACCAAGAGCCGCGCCCGGCTGGGGGTGCTGCGCGAACTCGAAGTGGCCTACATCGAAAAGCTTCCTGGCTCCCGGCCTTCGACCTCGTTCGTGCCGGCGGCGACCCTGCCCTCGCACGCCACTGCGCTCGGCCGGGTACTGCTGGCGTTCTCGTCGCCGCACATGGCGGAGCTCACGATCCTGCAGGGCCTGCGTGCGTACACGCCGCACACCGTGACGTCACCGGAGCGCCTGCGGCGGGCCCTGGCCGTCGCCAGGCTGAGCCGCGTCGCGATCACCCGGTGGGAACTGGAGGCCGAACTGTGCGGCGTCGCCATGCCCGTCTTCGGGCCAGGCGGTGACGTGGTCGCTGCGGTGGAGCTCGCGGTCGGCGACCTGGGCCGTGACCTGCAGTCGGCTATTGCCGCCCTGGTCATCGCCACCCGCAGCCTGTCGCGAGAACTGGCCGGACAGCCGCAGGCGGCTCGCGCGCTGCCGCGCCGGCACGCCGTGGCGGCCAGGGACCCGCTGCCGGTCGGAGCCGGATTCACCCGCATCTGAACCAGCCGATCAGGCTCATTCGACGGGGACGGAATCGACCGCGAAGGTGCGCGGGTGCAGCCGCCAGCCGAGCCAGAGGACCGCGGACTCGACCCGTTTCGCGGCCCTCACGGCCACGTGCCGTGGTGGCATAACCCGGGCCGTCAATCGATTCGGTGGCAATTCCGTGTTCCAACTCGCGGCGGTCCAGTGCTCTTTCCGATCCGGCGCGGAGCAAGCTGTCACTGAGATATTCCAGGAATGTCGTCGGCATGGTGTACATCTCCTTCGAGTGCTCGAATGTCGGACCTGATTCAGGCCCGAGCGCGGCGGTCGGAGGGCGGGCGAGAATCGCCGCAAGTCGGCGGTGACGTCAATCGACCGTGAATGCGTTGGTATGGAAGGCGTTCTCGGGCAGTCACGGCGGGCAGCATCGACCGTGACGGCTCGAGGCCGGCTCAGAGTCCGATCGCGGTACCGATCGCGGCCAGCGCGGCGGAGGCCGCCACGATGAGGACGCCGGCGACAATGCTGTATTTGTAGGTCTTCCTCAGCTCGTCCATGGTATCTATCCTTCACTCGACGGAAGATCTGATTCATTCATCATCGGAATTACCTCCACTATTTTCCATCGAAACAACACCTGACCGACCGGTGCGGCTGTGATCTACGTTGAGCCGGATCGGCGCAACCTTGAGTTGATCAAGAAAGCCCTGATCAGACGGGGAATGCACGCCCATCGGTCCTGGTCAGGGCGATCAATGTCCACTCAGCGGCACGGATTTTTGATCATGAGTACAGGCGTGACCCGGCGTCGAGTTTGCTCACGGCGCGTGCAATCGGACGAGAAGAGCCCAGCTGGCCGGACTTCCTCGGCGACGGCCTGACGGTGCAGTTGAGTGAGCGGCCGGGTACTTGTAGCGGCTGGGTACTTGTAGCGGATCAGTACTTGCAGAGGATCAGTACTTGAAGCGGCTCAGTACTTGAAGCGGCTCAGTACTTGTAGCCATGGTGCCGGAGTTCGAAAGCCTCGTCGTGGGCAGCGAACATGTCCGCCTCCGACGTTCGGACGGCGAGGAACGCCCGGCACAGGAACTCACCGAACAGCTCGGGCAGCACGGAATCCTGCGCGAACGCGGTCAGCGCGGTCGGCAGTTGGTCCGGAAGATCGCTGATGCCGCAGCGCTCGCGCTCGTCGGCGGTCAACCGCTGCGGCGGCAGCCTGGCCGGTTCCGGCAGGGTCAGCTCGCGTTGCACGCCGTCCAGACCGCAGCGCAGCACGGCCGCGAGGGCAAGGTAGGGGTTGGCGGAGCCGTCCATCGGTTTGTATTCGACAGCGAAGGTCTGCTCCTCGCGGCCGTAGAAGGGCGAGACGACCCGGAGCGCGGCCTCCCGATTGTCGAATCCCCAGGCCGTCGTGGCACCGGCCCAGGCGCCGGGCGTGAACCGTCGGTAGGAGTTGACCGACGGGGCCGTCACCGCGAGCAGCGCCGACAGATGCTCGCGGACCCCGGCCAGGAAGGCGGTTCCGGCGCTGGACAGCTCACCCGCCCGCTCCGGGTCGTAGAGCAGGCTCCGGCCGCCGGTTCCGTCCCACAGGCTCAGATGCAGATGCGCGCCGCTGCCGATCTGGTCCACGAACGGCTTCGGCGCGAACGAGGCCCACAGGTCGTGCGCGCGAGCGACACCGCGGACGGTGTCCTTGACGGCCAGGTAGTCGTCGGCGGCCTGCAGCGGTGGTGCGTGCCGGACGGTCACCTCCTGCTGGCCAGGGCCGTATTCATTGATCGCCTGCTCGACCTGGAGTCCCTGAGCCGTCAACGCATCGACGATGTCGATCAGCACGGCGGCATGCGCGTCGTGCCCGATGGTGCTGTAGACCGGGGTGCGGGGCAACGCCTGCAGCGCGCTGTCGACCCCGCCGGCGAGATAGAACTCGGGCTCGAATGCCGCTCGCACGGTGATGCCGTGCTCGGCCAGGAGCGTGACGGTGCGCCGCAGTACCGAGCGGGGGCAGGCGCCCCAGTCGTGCCGGTCGGGGCCGATCTGGTCGCATCTGACGGTCGCGGTCCTGGGCTGCCATGGCGCCGGGCGGTAGGAGTCGAGATCCGGCAACAGCCTGATCTCACCGACCGGGACCATCCCCTCGATGTCGATCAGCTCGTCGAGGACGTTCAGGGCCATCTGCGCGCGGGTCAGGCCGACGCCGCTGACCAGCCTGTCCGGGAGTTGCGAGACATGAATCGCCTTGCACCGGGTGATCCCGGCCAGATCGCAGTAGGCGAAGCGCAGCAGGCTGACCTGATCGGCGTGAACTCGTTCGGTCAGTTCCTGTGCAGTTGTCATCCGGGTCTCCTCGCGCCGGTCGGTCACGTGTCACCGCCCCGGTCCGGCTGCGGCAACCCGTGTCCGATCAGGATCCTCCCCGGTGATCGTTCGTGCCCATGATCGATCGGGTGCGCAGCGGGCAGGGGCTGTGCGGCGGCGCCCACATGCGCCGCCGCCGAGATTGGTGACTATTCCGAATCCGGCGGTGCCCACCGTTCGAGCTGCTCGGTCCAGGATGGCGCCCGGCCGGGCAGCACGCCGCCCGAACCCGGATGCAAACCGTCGAGAATGACGCCGAGGAAGCGCTGTCGCAGTTCGGCGGTTCGCTGCTGGTTGCCGAGCCGGGTCTGCGCGATCAACTCCATCAG
>JBBQGJ010000016.1:0-38418 GCA_038322925.1 Mycobacteriales bacterium | reverse complement strand
TCGGTCGCGGTGGTGGTGCTGGCCGCTGCCGCCCTCGTTGCCTGTTCCGCGCCGGGATCCTCGGCGCCGGAGACCACGGCCGCGGCCGCGCCGGCGGCGGTGAGCACCAGCATCGGCTCCGAGCCGATCGAGTTGACCATGTACGACGGTCAGGGTCTGAAGAAGCTCGACGAGGCGTTGATCGCCGGTTTCGAGAAGCACTACCCGAACGTCACGATCACCGGAACCTGGGATCCGGACGATGTCACGACCCAGAACCAGCCGCGGCAGCTGGCTTCGGCGACCCCGCCGGACCTGGTCAGGCTCATCTCGGTCACCGACGCGGTGAAGAACAGTCTGGTGGCCGACCTCGATCCTTATGCGCAGGCGTACGGCTGGGACAAGCTGCCGGCGTCGCAGCTCGTGCAATTCAGGGTGTCCGCCGACGGTGTGGCCGGGTCGGGACCGCTGTACGCCAAACCCAGCGGATTCACCATGACCGGGCTCTACTACAACAAGGCCCTGGCCACGCAGATCGGCATGAGCGAGCCACCGGCCACGGTGGACGACCTGACGGCGCTGCTGGGGAAGGCCAAGACTGCCGGGCTGCAGCCCGTGATGACCGGGAACCAGCAGGGCGGGGCGGTGCTGAGTTACCAGTTGATGTTGAACACGTCGATGGGTGTCCAGCCGACGTCGGACTGGGTCTTCACGGTTGCCGGAGCCACGATCGACAACCAGGAGAGCGTGCAGGCGGCGACCGTGCTTGACGGCTGGCGCACGTCGGGTTACCTACCCGACGGGGTGAACGGTATCGACGGGGCCACCGCCAGCGGCGAGTTCACCAAGGGCAACGGCGTGTTCTACCCGTCCGGCAACTGGGATGCCACCACGCTGACCACCAGCATGCCCGGCAACGTGGGGTTCATGGCGATGCCGCCGATGACCGCTGGTGGTGACGTGGCCGCCATGTCGGACGCGGCAACCGCTTTCGGCATCGCCGCGAAGTCGACCAAGAAGGACGCCGCCGCCGCGTTCCTGAACTACCTGTCCAGTGACGAGGCACGGCGGACCGCGGTCGACGCCGGATTCATGCCCAGCGGAACCGCATCTCGGCCGGCACCGACGATTGCTGCCGGATCGGTGCTCAACGATGTCCAGGCCGCCTTCCAGGACGTGTCGACGGCAAATGGCCAGGTTCCCTTTGTCCAGAACGCAACCCCGGGTATTTCCAACCGGGCGTGGACCCCGGAGAGCCAGCTGTTGCTCGACGGTCAGTCCACTCCGGCGCAGTTCGTCACGAACGTGCAGAAGGAGTACGACAGCGAGCTGAGCAGATGAGCACGGTGGACGGGCTCGTCGGCGACATCGACATCGCCGACGAGGCCGCCGCCGCGCCGCGGCGGTTCAGCGGGTTGTCCCGAAAATACGGTCCGAAGGCCGGTTGGTCGGGTTGGCTGTTCGCGCTGCCGGCCCTGGTGATGTACGCGGTCTTCGTGCTCTACCCGATTCTGACGTCCGTCCAGTACTCCTTTTACGACTGGAACGGGATCGGGAGGGCGAAATGGGTCGGATTCGACAATTACGTCGAGGTGTTCACCGATCCCAGGTTGCTCGGCTCGATCTGGCACGCGTTCTTCCTGATCATCTTCTTCACCGTGCTGCCCATTCTGATCGGCCTGCTCGTGGCCTCGGTGGTGCGTGAGATCCAGTCCAAGGTGCTCAGCGCCACCGCCCGGACCATCATGTTCTTGCCGTACATCATCCCGGGCGCCGCGGCGGCAATCGCCTGGACCTGGATGTACACCCCGAACGGGGCGGTGAATCAGCTGCTCTCCGCGGTCGGCCTGGAATCGTGGACCAGAGCCTGGCTGGGCGACTTCACCTGGGCGCTGCCCGCCGTCGGTTTCATCGGGACCTGGATCCTGACCGGGCTGTGCACTCTGCTGCTGCTGTCGGCGATCGGCAAGATCGATGCCGCCCTCTACGAGGCCGCGTCGCTGGACGGGGCCGGTCGGTGGAAGCAGTTCACGACGGTCACCCTGCCCGGCGTGAAATCCGAGATCGGGGTGTGCGTCACGCTCACCGTGATCGCCGCGCTGGCCAGTTTCGACGTCGTCTTCATGTCGACCCAGGGCGGCCCGGGCCGGGCCACCATGGTGCCCGGCGTCGAGGTCTACCAACTCGGTTTCACCGAATCCAGGATCGGCACCGCGTCGGCGCTGGCCATCGTGCTGGCATTGCTGATCCTCGTTGTCGTCATTCCGTTGCAGCGACTGTTCAGGGAGAAGTAGCCGATGCTGACCAGGATTCGTGACACGGCACCGAAAACCATTCTGCTGCTGTTGGCATGCCTTTTCGCGATCTTTCCGTTGCTGAGCATGCTGTCGGCCGCGCTGGCCCCGCAGGGCACCATCCCGGTGGGGATCTCCTTCCCGACCGACCCACAATGGCACAATTTCGTCGACGCCTGGAACGTCGCCAACATCACGACACTCCTCTGGTCGGCACTGATCCTGGTGCTGGGCGTGGTACCGGCGTCGTTGCTGTTCGCGACGATGGCCGGCTACGCCCTCGGTGGGCTTCGAATTCCGCTGGCCACACCGTTTTTCCTGCTCTTGCTGCTGGGGTTGACGCTGCCCTTCGAAGCGGTGCTGGTCCCGCTGTATTACCAGATGCAGAGCATGGGGCTGCTCAACACCCGGATCGGCTTCATCCTGCCGATGATCGGGCTGAACATTCCGTTCGCCGTGTACTGGATGCGCATCCACTTCCAGTCCATCCCCAAGGAGATCTCCGAGTCGGCCAACATCGACGGGGCCGGGCCGTGGAAGAACTTCCGGCACATCCAGATCCCGCTGGCGATCCCGGCCATGGCTTCCCTGACGGTCCTGCTCTTCCTGGGTACCTGGAACCAGTTCATGCTCGCCATCGTGCTGATCCAGGATCCCGACATGCGCACCATGGCAGGAGCTCTGCAGGGCTTCGTCGGGGAACACCAAACGGACGTGGTGCTGCTGAACGCCGGCGCGCTGCTGATCATGGCACCGGTCATCGTGGTGTTCATCATCTTCCAGCGGTTCTTCTCCAAGGCCTTGCTGGCCGGCGCCGTCAAGGGCTGACCCCCCAACCCCTTGCGGCACCGGGGCGCCGGCGCGGCGAGGCGGGAAGACCCGTTGGCTGCGTGCGACGCGCAGCATCCGTTGCACGCAGCCAACGGTGCCGAGCGCCACCCGCGTCATCCGGGCTCTACCGCGTCATGTGGGGCCCGCGGCCCGAGCCCATCGTTCCCGCAGCCCGCCTCACCGACGAGTTCGCCGACCCGCCAGGAGCACTCATGAACCACATCCAGGAACCGGTCGACCCGGACTGGTGGCGCACGGCCGTGGTGTACCAGATCTACCCGCGCAGTTTCGCCGACGCCAACGGCGACGGCATCGGTGATCTCGCAGGAGTCCGCAGCCGGTTGAGCTACCTGGCGGAACTCGGGATCGACGCCATCTGGCTGACGCCGTTCTATCCCTCGCCACTGGCCGACGGCGGCTACGACGTCAGCGACTACCGGGACGTCGACCCCAGGCTCGGCACACTGGCCGACTTCGACGAGCTGACCCACGATGCCCACACCCGCGGCATCAAGGTCATCGTCGACATCGTGCCCAATCACACCTCCGACCAGCACCCCTGGTTTCAACACGCCTTGGCGGCAGGACCCGGCTCCCCGGAACGCGACCGATACATCTTCCGCGACGGCACCGGACCGGGCGCTGCGGAACCGCCGTCGGACTGGCGATCCCACTTCGGCGGCAGCGCCTGGGAACCCGCTGGCGACGGTCAGTGGTATTGCCACCTCTTCGCCCGGGAACAACCCGATCTGAACTGGGCGAATCAGGACGTCCGGCAGGACTTCCTGGACACACTCCGGTTCTGGTCCGACCGTAGCGTCGATGGGTTCCGCGTCGATGTCGCCCATTCCCTGGCCAAGGACTTGTCCGACCCGCTGCGCAGCCAACCCCACCTCGACCAACGATTGCCCCTCGACGGTTCCGACCCGCTGTACGACCGCGAAGAGGTCCACACCATCTACCAGGAATGGCGCAAGATCTTCAACGAGTACAACCCACCCCGGATGGCGGTCGCCGAAACCTGGCACCCCACCAGCACCCGCACCTACCTCTACGCCCGCCCGGACGAACTCGGCCAGGTCTTCGACTTCTCCCTGCTGAAATCACACTGGGATCGAGAGCAGTTCCGCCGAGTCATCCAGCGATCCATCGACGACCACCGCGGCGCCGGTGGGGGATTGACCTGGGTGCTGTCCAGCCACGACGTCCCGCGGCACGCGTCCCGACTCGCCCTGCCCATGGACGTTCAGCCCGAAATCTGGGTCAGGAGTAACGGCACCGACCCAACGATCGACACTCAGACAGCCCAGCGACGGGCCCGCGCCGCCACCCTTTTGATGCTCGCCCTCCCCGGCTCCGCCTACCTCTTCCAGGGCGAGGAACTCGGGCTGCTGGAAGTCGCCGACCTGCCCGTCGAGGCCCTGCGGGATCCCGTCTGGGAACGTACCGGCCACACCCTCAAGGGCCGGGATGGGTGCCGCGTACCGCTGCCGTGGGCTACGTCCGGAACCTCCTTCGGTTTCGGCGCCAACGGCGCTTGGCTACCCCAACCCGACTGGTTCGCGAGCGTCTCAATGCAAGCGCAGGACGGCGATCCGGAGAGCACGTTGCAGATGTACCGGGCAGCACTCCAACACCGCCGAAAAATGCAGACCCCCGACAGCGAAGTGGTGTGGCAGAGCGAGAAGGATCCGGATGTGCTGGACCTCAGCCGGTCCAACGGCTGGCGGAGCATCACCAACTTCGCCCGCACCCCGAAAGCCCTACCGCCAGGGCAGATTCTCATCGCGAGCCACGCCATCACCGATCACCGTGTAGTGCCGCCCGAAACCACCGTCTGGCTTCGCACCTGAACACACACCATCGACGTTCGATCCGGGTCGGGAGACTCCCGCTGTCGGCCCAGAACGTGAATGGGAAAGGACGCGCAGTTGTATCGGCTTCCCGACGCCTGGATGTGGGACTTCTGGCTCGCCGACGACGGAGAGCATTACCACCTGTTCTTCTTGTACGCCTCCAGGGCGCTGAATGACCCGGAGGCCCGACATCTCCGCGCGTCCATCGGCCACGCCATCTCCACCGACCTGACCAACTGGCGTCGCACCGACGACGCGCTCGTTCGCAGCGACCCACCGGCGTTCGACGACGTCGCCACCTGGACCGGATCGATCGTCAAGCACCCCGACGGCACCTGGTTCCTGTTCTACACCGGCGGCAGCCGAACGGGATCCCGTCTCGCTCAAACCATCGGCTATGCAACATCTTCCGACCTGATCAGCTGGACCAAGAACCCCGGCAACCCGGTTGTCAAAGCCGATCCCCGATGGTACGAAGCCCTGGCCAGCCGACCACAGGGCGACGACTCGTTCCGCGATCCCTGGGTGTTTCGCCGACCCCGACGGAAACGGCTGGCACATGCTGATCACTGCGCGCGCGACCACCGGTCCCAGCGACGACCGCGGCATCGTCGGACATGCCTGGTCTCCCGACCTACGCGACTGGCACCTCCGCCCCCCACTGAGCGATCCGAGCCAGAGCTTCAGCCAATTGGAGGTCACCCAGGTCGAGCTCATCGATGGGCAAGCGATCTTGCTGTTCTCCTGCCTCGGGGCCGACACCGCGGCTCGACTGCGGGAAACCGGCGTCTCCAGCGGCGTGTGGGCGGCCACCGGTCGCTCCCTGCTCGGTCCGTACGACATCGCCAACGCTCAACGTCTCACCGACGAGTCGTTGTACAGCGGTCGAATAATCCAGCTTCGCAACACCAATCAATGGAACCTGCTCGCATTCCACAACAATTCCGACACCGGAGAATTCGTCGGCACCATCTCCGACCCGCAAGCCATCCGTTGGGACGGCCAGCGGCTCATGCTCGAACGTCGTTCAACGATGGACGAGGTCGTACCCGATGGTGTCGGCGGCGACGAGCAGCCAGTCGAGATAGCGGGGGTCGTCGAGGGCGAAGGCGTGCGCGGGCGAGGCCGGCAACGCGTCGGCAGCGCCGCGGTAGAGGGTGACGCAGGGTCGTCCGGTGAGGCTGGACGTGTGCCACAGGCCCTCCAGGTCCGGCCAGACGGTCAGGAACGCCCGCGCCCACGCGCGAGATGCGGCGCGCCGCCCGGTGTTGATCACGTGTGAGGCACCGGTACGGAGCGGCCAGTCGCCGGTCAGATCAATCAACCGCACGGGCCGGCAAGACCGGAACGCGGTGGCGGCCGGGGAGCCGCTGACACAATCGATCACCCTGGTGTCCTGGTACACCTCCGCCAGGGAGGTCGGCAAGGCGGCGGCCGCGTACAGCACGCCCACACCCGTGTGCCGTCGTCGCGGTCCGTCCGGGTGCGGATCGAACCGGCAGGTGGTGATCGGCCCGTATTCGCGGAGCTCGTTCCAGGCCATGACGTGTGCTCCGGTGGTACGGCGGATCCGCCACATCACCGTGCCGGTGTCGACCGGGTGAAACTCGGGGTCGCACGCGGCGAGCACCGCGGGATCGGGTCGATCGGGCAACTTCGGGATCACCACGGCTGGGCGACGCCACTGGTCAACTCGACCACGGGTGCGGGGTCGAGTCCGCCGGCCAGCCACTCGCACGCGCTGACCGGTCCGGCGCCGGTGTCCAGCTCGGGGTGCACGGTGGTCATGAACCCGGTGACCACCGACCGGTGCGCCGGGCCCAACGCGGCCAGCACCTGCCGTAGCCCCGGTAGCGGCCGGGCGTGATCGGTGAACTGCCACAGCGGGTACCGGTTGAACCGGCCATCCCGATAGGCGAAGAGGTCCCCGTCGTCGCGCAGGTGCTGCACCCGGGTGCGGTGCACGCCCAGCAGGGCACCAACTGCCGCGGTGTCCAACGTCTGGGCCGCCTCCGCGATCCGCCGCGCCGCCAACCGTTGTCCCGCACCGGCAATCGCGTCGTCGGACATCGAGATCCCGGAATGCGCGGCCATGAACGCCTCGGCGTCACCGCGCAGGGCGCCGGCGCCACCGTCGGTCCGGGCGGGCAGCACGTCCTGCACGGCGCGCACCAGGGCAGCCTCGTCGACATCGCCGTATCCGCGGTCCCGTAACACGTCCAGCACAGTCGTCATCGCAAGGCTCCTCCAACCAGATTCTAGCACTGTGCGCACATGTGCGCACATGTCGAGGATTGCGCCCAAGAGTTTCTCCGCCCGCTGGTCGCGGCCAATCAGCCATTGCCGGGCCGTTTGGGCGTGAACGGTGAAAGTGTCATCACCATGGCGTCGACGTTCGCGCACCTGGCAGGCATGCTGTTCGGGGTGCGACTGCCCGCACGACATCGCCGTGGGGCAGGCATCTGCGTCCTGATCGAATCCGCACGACCGCGAAGAGTCCCCAATGAGAAACGAGATGACGATGACGTCAACGGATTCGGTCCGCCCGGACCCCGAAATGAAGCTCCAGGTCGCCGAGCAAGTCAGCGACCGGGCCCGGGACTACCTGAACGTGGACTCGCTGCTGTCGGCCGACGAGTTGGGTCTGCGCGATCGGGTCCGCGAGTTCGTGCAGCGCCGGATCGTGCCGAACATCGCCGGCTGGTATGAGAAGGCGGTGTTCCCCCGCGAGATCACCACCGAGATGGGTGATCTCGGGCTGCTCGGCATGCACCTCAAGGGCTACGGCTGCGCCGGCCGCAGTGCCGTCGAATACGGCCTGGCCGCGATGGAACTGGAGGCCGGCGATTCCGGGCTGCGCACCTTTGTCAGCGTGCAGGGCTCGCTGGCTATGAGCGCCATCCACAAGCACGGTTCGGAGGAACAGAAGCAGCTATGGCTGCCCGGCATGGCCGCCGGACGGCTGATCGGGTGCTTCGGGCTCACCGAACCGACCGCAGGCAGCGACCCCGGCGGCATGACGACCTACGCCCGCCGGGACGGATCCGACTGGCTGCTCAGCGGAGCAAAGCGGTGGATCGGGCTGGCCTCGATCGCCGACGTCGCGGTGATCTGGGCACAAACCGAGGACGGCATTCGCGGGTTCGTGGTGCCCACGACGACGCCCGGCTTCACCACCACCCTCATCGAGCCGAAGCTGTCCATGCGGGCCTCCGTCCAGTGCGACATCGCGCTGGACGACGTGCGGTTGCCCGCCGAGGCGGTACTGCCGAACGTCGTCGGCCTCAAGGGCCCGTTCGCCTGCCTGAACGAGGCCCGCTACGGGATCATCTGGGGCGCGATGGGCGCAGCCCGGGATTCCTACGAGACCGCGCTGCGGTACAGCCTCGAGCGCCTGCAGTTCGACCAGCCGCTGGCTGGCTATCAGTTGACCCAGCGCAAGCTCGTCGACATGGTGCTGGAGATCCAGAAGGGGGTGCTGGTCGCCCTGCACACGGGCCGGATGAAGGATGCAGGAACCCTTTCCCCACAACAGATCTCCTTCGGCAAACTGAACAACGTCCGGGAAGCCATCGCCATCTGCCGGGAGGCGCGGACGATGCTGGGCGCCAACGGCATCACACTGGACTACTCGCCGCTTCGGCACGCCAACAACCTCGAGAGCGTGCGCACTTACGAGGGCACCGACGAGGTCCACATCCTGATCATGGGCCAGGCCATCACCGGCCTGCCTGCCTTCCGATAAGAGGGTAAGTCATGACTTACGCAATGGTGCTGATGATCATCGGGCGGGATGTCACCGGCATTTGAGCCTTCGCCCCAAGGGAGAGGAACCGGAATGCGAGCCCTGCGTGTGCACGAGTTGGCCCGCCCCGATGCGCTGTGGGTCGACGAGGTGCCTATCCCGCCCAGGCCGGACGGCGACCCCGTGCTGATCGAGGTGGCGGCGGCTGGCATCGGATTCGTGGACACCCTCGTCGCCCGCGGCCGGTATCAGGTCCGCCAGGAACCGCCGTACGTGCCCGGGCTGGAACTCGCGGGAGTCGTCCTCGAGGCACCCGACAACACCGGCTTGTCCGTCGGGCAGGACGTGATCGCCACCGTGCCGGCCGGTGCGTGCGCCGAAACAGCCTGGGCCCCTGCCGCTTTCACCGCACCACTACCGGACGGGCTGGCCCCGGTGCAGGGCGCAGGCATGGTGGTCAATTACTTCACGGCAGTGATCGCGTTGACCCGGAGAGCCGGGCTGCGCGCGGGTGAGCGGGTGCTCGTGCACGGCGCGGGAGGCGGGCTGGGCAGCGCCTTCGTGCAGGTCGCCACCGCATTGGGCGCGACGGTGACGGCGGTCGCCGATTCTCCCGAACGCCGTGTGGTGGCCGCCGCGGCGGGCGCGGGTGCCGTCCACGGGCCCGACGACTGGTTGGCCGGTGCGACTCGCGGAGCTGGTCGCGAACGGGCTGCGCCCGCCACCGGCGGTCGAGTACGACCTGGCCGATGGCGCGGAGGCGTTCCGGGCGATCGAAGCGCGTTCAATGGCGGGCAAAGCGGTGCTTGTCGTCCGCTGAGCTGAAATAGTCGAGGGGCTCCAACGTTGGGCAGACCGACAGCGCCGACCCGCCGAGGAGGTGGCCGTGTACATCGCCAAGCATTTCGCTGCCGGCGACGACGACGTCAGAAACCTTCTTCAGAACCACGGCGCCGCCGACCTGGTGACGGCGGCAGCGGACGGACTGATCGCCACCTTCCTGCCGTTCGTCTTCGACCCGTCGGTCGGCGAACACGGCGCCCTGCTCGGGCACGTCGCCCGGAACAACGATCAATGGCGGCGACCGCCGACCGGCCCGCCGGAAGCAGCGGCGTTGGTCATCGTCCGCGGGCCGGACGCCTACGTGTCGCCGACCTGGTACGCGAGCAAGGCCGAGCACGGTCGGGTGGTGCCGACCTGGAACTACGTCACCGCCCATGTCTACGGGCGGTTGGTTGTCCATGACGACGCGGTGTGGGTGGAGGCGCTCGTCCGCCGGTTGACGCAGCGTCACGAAGGCGGCGCTACGTCAACAGTGCGGCCTTGGACCGTCGATGATGCGCCGTCGCGCTACATCCAGGGTCAGCTCCGCGCCATCGTCGGCGTCGAGGTCGTCATCAGCCGGATCGAGGCGAAGCTGAAGCTCAGCCAGAACCGGCCGACGGCCGATATCGACGGCGTGGTCGCCGGCCTGGCGGCACGAGGACAGGTTGCCGTTGCCACAGCCGTCGCCCACGGGCGCCCCGAGCGGTAGTCCGCATGCGGATCGTCAGCCGGTGAGCGCGCCGAGCCACAGCTCGGCGTACCCGCGGGCGTCCACCGTCAGCGCCACGTCCACCTCGGTCGGCACCGTGCCGTGCGTGTGGTGATCCGTCTGGTGATCACCGCCGCGCGGCCCGCGCCGGCGGTCGACGATGGTCTGCGCGCGGGCGAACCCGTGGCCCAACTCCACCCGCACGCCGCACCTTTCGGTGCCGAGCCCGTCGGGGTCCACGACGGCGCACACGGTGCCGGCATCACCGATGCTCGCTGATTCCTCGCCCCGCGCCCTGGCCAGGATCAACGCACCGGCCAGTTGAGCGGCCGGGTCCAGCCGGGCGTGCAGCATGGCCGCGTCGTCCTCGGTCACCCGCACCTGGTCGAACACGTCCAGACCGTACATCGTCACCGGGATGTCCAGGTCCCTGGCGGCCGCGAGCATGATCGCGGCCGCCTCCGGATCGTGGAACACGTTGAACTCGGCCACCGCGGTGACGTTGCCGGCCGAGGCCGAACCGCCCATGAAGACGATCCGCTCGATCCCCGCCGCCACCTCCGGATGCGCGCGCAGCAGCAGCGCGATGTTGGTCAAAGGGCCGGTGGGCACCAGCGTGACCGGCTCGCCGTTGCCCACCGCCGCGAGTAGTTCGTGGCGCAGCAGATCGAGCGCCGGTAGCGGGGACGTCCGGCGGTCGGACGGCCGGGAGAACCCACCAAGACCGTCCAGTCCGTGGAAATGCCCGGTGTCGGGAGGGGGGCCCAGCAACGGGGCGGAAGCGCCGCGACCGACCGGGATGTCGCCGGCCCCGGCCGCGTCCAGCACGTAACAGGTGTTGGCCACCACGTGGTCGACCGACGAGTTCCCGGCGACGCAGGTCACCGCGCGCAGGTCGATCCCGGGGTGGCGGACCGCGAACATCAGCGCGAAGGCATCGTCGATCCCGGTGTCGACGTCCATCACCACCGGCACCCCGCTCACAGCGTTGCTCCGTGTAGTGCCTCCCGCATCCGTCGGTGCCGTCGGTAGCGGATGACCGCGAGGACCAGCACGACGACCGCGGACGCCACCGGAATGGACCACCAGATCAGCGACAGCTGAAAGGTGATCGCGATGGCAGCGCTGAAGAACGCCAGCATGGTGCCGACCAGCATGACGCCGCTGGAGGCGGGAACGGTGGACACGGGTCCAAGACTGCCACGGCCGGCACATTCCGTTCGCGCGTACGGGGAATCGGTGGTCCGGCGAGCAGGTAAGCTACTGATCGGTAACTTATCGGGGCTCACCGTCCGGCGCGGCCGGGCATGATGGTTCAGCCGGCTGAGCGGGACGAATCTTGGGAGGTCGATCGCGGGATGGACATTGCCGTTTTGATCAAGCAGGTGCCCGACACCTACTCGGAGCGCAAGCTACGGGGGCAGGACTGGACGTTGGATCGTGACGCGGCCGACGCCGTCATCGACGAGATCGACTCGCGAGGCGTGGAAACGGCGCTGCAATTGACCGAGGCGCACGGCGGCGAGGTCACCGTGCTGACCATGGGCCCGGAGCGGGCCGCCGAATCCCTGCGCAAGGCCCTTGCGATGGGCGCGCACAAGGCCGTGCACGTCCTCGACGACGGCCTGGCCGGCTCCGATGCCCTGCAGACGTCGGCAGCGCTGGCCGCCGCGATCCGCACGCTGTCGGTCGACCTGGTGATCACCGGCAACGAATCCACCGACGGCCGCACCGGCTCGGTGCCCGCCATGCTGGCCGAGCGGCTAGGCCTGCCGCAGGTCACCTCGGTCCGGACGCTGGAGATCGACGGACCGGCACTGCGCGCAGAGCGGGTGCACGACGGCGGGTACAGCGAGGTCACCGCATCGCTGCCGGCGCTGATCTCGGTGACCGAGAAGATCAACGAGCCGCGGTACCCGAACTTCAAGGGCATCATGGCCGCCAAGAAGAAGCCCGTCAGCACCATGGGCATCGACGACCTCGGACTGGATCCGAGCACCACCGGCCTGGCGAACGCGGCCAGCCAGGTGGTCGACGGGACGCCCCGCCCACCCCGCACCGCCGGCGAGAAGGTCGCCGACGACGGCACCGGGGGCACGAAGGTCGCCGAATTCCTGGCCGCCGCGCGGCTGATCTGACCGGAATCTGAGTAGGAGTAAGGAGACATCACCATGGCTGAAGTTCTCGTTCTGGTCGATCATCACGACGGCGCCGTCCGCAAGGTCAGTGCGGAACTGCTGACCGCCGCCGCCCGGCTCGGCGCCCCGTCGGCCGTCGTGGTCGGCAAGCCGGGCACCGCTGAGTCGCTGGCCGCCGAGTTGGGCGCGTTCGGCGCCACCAAGGTGTACGCCGCCGAATCCGACGACGCCGCCAACTTCCTGATCACCCCGCAGGTCGCGGGACTGGCCGCGGCGGCCGCAGCGGCGAACCCGGCGGCTGTGCTGCTGCCCGCGACCATCGACGGCCGGGAGATTGCCGGCCGGCTGGCGGTGCGGTTGAACTCCGGTCTGCTGGCCGACGCGGTCGACGTGGAATCCGTCGACGGTGACGTGGTCGCCACCCAGTCCGCCTTCGGCGGCGAGTACACCGTTCGCTACAAGGTCACCACCGGCGTTCCGATCATCTCGATCCGGCCGAACGCGATCGAGGCCACACCGACCGCCGCCAGCGCGCAGGTGGTGCCTGTGGAGATCACCATCGACCCGGCCATCTCCGCCACCGTGATCGCCGATCACCCCGAGCCCGTCGGCGACCGCCCCGAACTGGGCGCGGCGGCCGTGGTGGTGTCCGGTGGACGCGGTGTGGGGTCCGCAGACAAATTCCACGTGGTCGAGGAGTTGGCAGACTCTCTGGGTGGCGCCGTGGGGGCGTCAAGGGCCGCCGTGGATTCGGGGTACTACCCACCGCAGTTCCAGGTCGGCCAGACCGGCACCACGGTGTCGCCGCAGGTCTACATCGCGCTGGGCATCTCCGGCGCGATCCAGCACCGGGCCGGCATGCAGACCTCGAAGACGATCATCGCCGTCAACAAGGACAGCGAGGCGCCGATCTTCGAGATCGCCGACTTCGGTGTGGTCGGCGATCTCTTCACGGTCGCCCCGGCGCTCACCGAGGCGGTCAAGGCGCGCAAGGCCTGACCACGGTCACCTGCTGAGCGGACCGATCGGTCACGACCAGGTCGGGGCCGTCGGGGTCACGCCCCGCCGGCCCGGCCGTCGTCATGGACGGGCGGGAGCGCGCATCGGCCGGGCGTTGCTGAGCGGGCGCGGCAGAGCTTTCACACGGTCGTCACCCGTTGTCCATCTGTTCGTCGGCGCGCGAACCTCTGTCGGACCGACACTGTGGCTCGTGACGGCAACCCAGTTGCACCTGGACGGACCCCAAGGACCATCCGGAAACACGGCCGACGAGTACCTCCCCGACACCCGCGGTTACCGGCTGGCCCTGGCCACCGGCGCCGACGAGGTACGCGCGGCCCGGCGACTCCGCACAGCCGTGCTCGACGCCGAGAGCCATTCCGGTGCAATGGGTCTCGGACTTCGCGAGAGCGACTCCGGGCGGCGCGCCGACGAGCGGTGCGATCACCTCATCGTCTGGTACTGCGGCAATGCCGGCTCACCCGCACGCGACGGCGAACGCCGGACCGCTGTCGCGACGGTCCGGCTGCTGCCACCGCACAGCAACGACGCCGCACCCCGCGGCGCCGGTGTCGAAGCCGGCCGGAGGTTCGGTCTGGCGCCCTTGGAGGGCATCCTCGACTCGACTGTCGAGGTCGGTCCGGCCTGCGTGGAGGCCGACCACCGCACGGGCGGGCCCGCCGCGCTGCTCTGGGCCGGGGTCGCGAAGTATCTGCAGTTGACCGGATATCGCTATGCGATCGGCTGCGTATCGGTGGACCTCGGGGATGGCGGCGGCACCGCCGCAGCATGCTGGGACCTCGCGCGGTCACGACATCTGGCACCGGCAGAGCGCCGGTGCCGGGCCCGGGTTCCGCTGCCGATCGGTGGACTGGAGCGCGCGGGCAATCCGGTGATCCCGCCCATGATGCCCGGTCTGTTGCGTATCGGCGCGGTGCTCTGCGGCCCACCTGCATGGGACGAGAGCAACTGCACCGCAGAGTTTCTCGTTCTGCTCGACACGCGATCAGCCGACCGGCGGTACCTTCGCCGGTTTCTGGGCTCCGACCCGCAGATGACACACAGCCTCGGGTTCGGCGGCGACCGGCCGTGATCGCGCGGGTCGAGGCTCCTGGGGAGCCTGGACCGACCTGACTCGACCTGACTCCGACCTGATCCGACCTGGTCAACCGGGATCGACACCGCCACGCTTGGCGCAGTCGATCGCGCTTGCGGACGCGCATCGTTGCCAGGAACCGGAGGGAATGTTAGTGTTCGTGCCTGACCATTACGCCGTTCGTGGTCAAGGGGGAGAGATCATGTCACTGTCTGCAACGCCTGTCCGGCGCCTGTTCGGGATGCTGAGCGCCCTGGTGCTGGCCGCTGTCGGACTCCTGGTCATGCCGCTGTCTGCCCTCGCGGCATCTCCTGCCTATCCGGCGCCTTCGGTCGATCCGGCCGTCCAGGCGGGCGCTCCGGTGGCCCAAGCGGACCCCGGGATCGAGCTGGCGAGCAGTGGCGGGTCCGACTTCAGCATCGGTCTGCCGTTGATGATCGCCGCGCTGGTGCTCTTGGTCGGGCTGGCCTTGCTGGTGATGATGACTCGGCCCAGCAAGGCGAAGCACTACCGCCGTTAGTTAGAAGGCGCTTCGGACGTTCGATCCTCTGCTCGGCCCGAGCCGGACGCTTTGCCGTCGATCGGCACAGCGTCCGCGGCGGCTTCGTCAGCCGGTCTTGCTGGACAGTGCCACCAGCACGCCGGCGACCGCGAAGTACTTGTTCGAGCCCAGATCCCGGATCGTCTTGATGCCCAGGTTCTCCTGCAGGGCCTTGTCGTCGGCTTCCGTGACTCCGGCGAGCGCCGACGGCGGTGCTGCCAGGATCTCCTCCAGCGTCGAGTTCTCGTAGGCCTTGTCAAGCGCCTTGGCCAGGTTGACTGAGATAGCCATCTTCGTCCCCTCGGATAGCGACCGCACTGTTGCAGCCGTCGATCGATAGCGTGGATCATGACCGCCGGGTCGGCAACGTCAGCCGGGGGATTACGCCCGATTCATCCTGATGTGTTGGTGCTGGATGTCTGATCATCGTTCCGTGACGCACAACGGGTCGATGGGGCGTCCGAATTGTCCGACCGGGTGGCTGGATCGGCGAGATTCGCCCTGTGGCCGCGCCGCCGAATGACACCCCGACGACCGGACGGCCTACCCTGGACGCCGATGACCTACCTCGATCACGCCGCCACCACCCCGGTCCTGCCGGAGGTGGTCGTGGCGATGTCCGAAGCAATGTCGAAGACCGGCAACGCTTCCTCGCTGCACACCTCGGGACGTGCTGCCAGACGGCGGGTGGAAGAGGCCAGGGAGAGCATCGCAGCCGCGCTGGGCGCGCGGCCGAGCGAGGTGCTGTTCACCTCCGGCGGGACGGAGTCCGACAACCTGGCGGTCGCCGGGATCTTCCGGGCCAGGCGGGCCGCGGATCCGCGCCGCCGCCGCATCCTGGCTGCGGGGCTGGAGCACCACGCGGTGCTCGACGTGGTGGAGTACCTGGTGGCGAAGGAAGGCGCGTCCGTCACCTGGCTCGAGGTCGATGATTTCGGCCGCGTGCACGCCGACACCCTGGCCGCCGCCATCGCCGAGGACCCCACCGACGTCGCGCTGGTGTCGGTGATGTGGGCGAACAACGAGGTGGGCACGGTCAACCCGATCCGCGAGCTCGCCGCGGTCGCGCACCTGCACGGCATCCCGTTCCACTCCGACGCGGTGCAGGCCGTCGGTCAGCTGGCCGTCGATTTCGAGCGCAGCGGCGCCGACGCGCTGACGGCGACCGGGCACAAGATCGGCGGCCCGACCGGCGTCGGCGTACTGCTGCTGCGCCGGAAGATCGCCGTGGTCCCACTGGTGCACGGTGGCGGCCAGGAGCGCGGGGTGCGGTCCGGAACGCTCGACGTGGCCGGCATCTTGGGGCTGGCCGTCGCTGTGCAGGACGCGGTCACTCATCGGGCCGAGCGTGCCGCGACGCTCGCCAGGCTCCGCGACGAACTGATCGCCGCGGTCACCGTCAGGATCCCGGACGTGGTGCTGTCCGGCGACCCGGGGCAGTCGCTGGTGGACGGCGGGCCGTCTCGGCTCCCGGGCAATGCGCACCTGCGGTTCCCGGGTTGCGAGGGCGATGCCCTGCTCATGCTGCTCGATGCCAGGGGTATCGAGTGCTCCACCGGGTCCGCCTGCAATGCCGGCGTGCCGCGGGCGTCGCACGTGCTGCTGGCGATGGGACAGGACGAGCGCTCCGCGCGCGGCGCGCTCCGGTTCAGCTTCGGCCACACCTCCACCAGCGCCGACGTGCTGGCCGTGGACGAGGCGATCACCCCGGTGGTCGAACGGGCCCGAAGAGCAGCGCTGGCCGGAGCCCGTCGGCGATGATCACCGGCAGCACCGGTGCCGGCATCACGTCCGGTCACGGTCGTCCCGCGCTGTGGGCATTCTGATGCGCGTGCTGGCCGCGATGAGCGGCGGAGTGGATTCGGCGGTGGCGGCCGCCCTGGCGGTGGATGCCGGGCACGAGGTGACCGGCGTGCACATGGCGCTGTCCCGCACCCCGGGGACGCTGCGCACCGGATCCCGCGGCTGCTGCACGGTCGAGGACGCATTCGATGCCCGTCGGGTCTCGGATCTGCTCGGTATCCCTTACTACGTCTGGGATTTCAGCGAGGAGTTCGCCGAGGACGTGGTCGCCGATTTCCTGTCCGAGTACGCAGCCGGGCGCACCCCGAATCCCTGCCTGCGGTGCAACGAGAAGATCAAGTTCGCGGCGCTGCTGGATCGCGCGATCGCGCTCGGATTCCAAGCGGTGGCCACCGGGCACCACGTGCGGCTGCGGGACGGCGTGCTGTACCGGTCGGTGGACGCAGCCAAGGACCAGTCCTACGTGCTGGCCGTGTTGACTGCGGATCAGTTGGCGCACAGCATGTTCCCGCTCGGCGAGCTGACCAAGCAGCAGGTGAGGGCGGAGGCGGCGCGCCGTGGATTCGCGGTGGCCGCGAAGCCGGACTCGTACGACATCTGCTTCATCCCGGAGGGGGACACCCACGGTTACCTGGTGGAGAAGCTGGGCGCGCGGCAGGGCTCCGTGGTCGACGCGGAATCCGGTGAGGTATTGGCCGAACACGACGGATTCTTCGCCTACACCATCGGACAACGCAAGGGGCTCAACCTTTCCCGGCCCGCCCCAGACGGCAGGCCGCGCTACGTCCTTGGTATCGAGCCCGTCTCCGGCACCGTGACCGTCGGGCCCGCGTCGGGCCTTGACGTCAGCGTGCTCACCGCCGACCGGGTGGTGTTCTCCCGCGGCGAGCCGCCGCAGTTCCCGTTGCGGACCGTCGCCCAGCTGCGGGCGCACGGCGGCACGGTGACCGCGTCCGCGGACCTGGTCGACGGACGCATCCGACTCACCCTCGACGAACCCTTGCGGGGCGTTGCGCCCGGACAGACGGTCGTCCTGTACGACGCGGGCGACAGTTTCGTGATCGGTGCCGGCACCATCATCAGGGCCGGCTGATGGCCGACACGGGGAACGGGATCGATCTGAGCGCAACGGGTATCGCGTCCGGTACCACAACCGACGCGCGAGCGACCGACCCCGTCGACGCCACCTCGGCGGGCGCTCCGGCGCCCGGTCGACGCGCATGGCATGCCGGGGCGGCGACCGGAATCGGTTCACTACCCGGGGATTCCGCCGACGAGGCAACCCGGACGGTCGCGGGCGAGCTGCCGGAACTGCCGCATCTGGTGGAGCTGCCCGACCGCGGCGTCGGCGCCGACATGGCCGGCAGAACGGCGGCCCTGCTGGTCGAAATCTACAGCGAGGTGGTGCCGTCGGGCTGGCGGATCACCCGACGCCCGGGTCGGGACATCCAGCGCGCCAAGGACTTCCTGCACTGGGACCTCGATGCCGCGCAGCAGCACTACGAGGGCGCGGACTGGGTCAAGACCCAGGTGTGCGGGCCGTGGACGTTGGCGGCGTTACTGGAACTGCCCAACGGGCACCGGGCGTTGACCGACACCGGAGCGGTCGACGATCTCGCGGTCTCCCTTGCCGAGGGCGTGCTCGCGCACGTCGACGAGCTGTCCCGCAGACTGCCGGGCACCGGTGTGGTGGTACAACTCGACGAGCCGCTGCTGCCCTCGGTGCTGGCCGGGAACCTTTCCACCGCAAGCGGTTTCGGCACGGTGCGGGCGGTCGCCGGGCAGCGGGCCGCCGAGGTGCTGGCCGTCGTCACCGAGACTCTCGCGGAGCATCCGAGAATCGCGCACTGCTGCCATCCCGCCGCGCCGCTGGGACTGCTTCGCGCCGCGGGCTTCGACGCCTTGTCGTTGGACCTGACCACGGTCGGGTCCGCCGCTGCCCGGCTCGACCCGATCGGCGAGGCGATCGAGGCCGGCGTACTGATGCTGGCCGGGACGGTCTCCGCGGTCTCGGGTGCCACGTCAGGTCCGCGGACATCGCTGCAGACCTGGGCCTCACCGATCCTGCAGACCTGGGATCGGTTGGGGTTCAACCGATCCCGGCTGCCCGACATTGTCGTACCCACGCCCACTTGTGGTCTGGCCGGGGCGAGCGCGGACTGGTCGGTCCGGGCGATGCAGATCTGCCGGGAGCTGGCGCAGGCGCTGCAGGACCTGCCCGAGGGCTGGTAGCGGACCCGGGCGACGGGTTCCCTTTCGCGGAACTGCGATGGCATTTTCTACCATGAAGACGACCATCGACGCGGCCGGCCGCATCATCGTGCCGAAGGCTGTCCGTGATGCGTTGCGACTGACCGCGGGACAGCAGCTCGACATCGTGGTGGCCGATGGAGCGATGGAGATCCACATTCCCGTCACACGTATGACGCTGGTGGAGACGGCCTCGGGTCCGGTTGCCGAAGCCGACGTCCCGCTCCCGGTGCTGACGACGGAAGTGGTCCGTGACGTCTTGGAGTCCGTGCGCCGGTGACTTCCGGCGCGAACGGTCGCTGCGTCGATTCGGGCATCATCGTCGCGGATTCGCCCCCTGGCACGAGCGGCAGGCGGCTCGCACGTACCGCCTGGTTGGCTGTTCGCTGGAAGTGCTCTGACTGATCCGTTGACGTGTTGATCGGACGTCCGCCCGCGGGATTTTCTCAGGCCCGCCCCAGGACCCGGTCGACGGCGATCAGCAGCACGACCCGTCGCGGGTTCACCCGTGGCACCCGGTAGCGCTGTGCATAGTGCTGTTCGGCGTCGGTGACATCCTCCCGGACCCGGCTGATCCGGCAGGGTCCTTCCAGCGTCAGCCAGCGCCGGCCCTCGAGCTGGCACACTGCTGCCCGGCCGGGTCGGCCGTCAAGGCCGGGTCGTTCGGCATTGCGGACCTTCACCGAGCCGTCGCTGGTGATCACTCGGACCAGTGCCTCGTCGCGATCGAAGGTGAAGCCCACCGGAACCACGTGCGGCGATCGGTCCCGGCGCAGCGTGGTCAGCGTCGCGAGGTGTCGGTCGGTGAGAAAAGTCAGGACCGGCTCCGGCAGGTCATGCGGATCCAGCGGCATCCGCCCAGCCTGCCAGTCGGGGCGGCCGGCTCAGCTCGCGGCAAGCACGGCTGCCCGGCGCGGTCCCAGGTCGGCATCCAGGTCGGCGAGCTCGTTCAGCATGTCGCCGGTGGCCCGCTCGATGGCGGTGGTCGCGAGGAACTCACCGTCGACCACGAGCTTGGGCGCCCCGCCGATCGACACGCCGTGCTCGGTCGTCACCAGCCCAAGGGCCGTGCTGACCGGCAGCAGCATCGATCGCGCTCCGGCGCCGCCACCCGCTCCGCCGCCGTACGTGACCACGCCCAGCGGCTTCTCACGCCACTCCGCATGCAGGTAGTCAAGGGCGTTCTTCAAGGCCGCGGGAAAGCCGCCGTTGTACTCCGGAACGAGCATCACGAAGGCGTCCGCCTCGTCGACGGCCCGCGACCAGGCAAAGGTATGCGGCTTGGTGTACTTGCCCAGCCGCGGGTGGTGCGGTTCGTCGAGGAACGGCAGGGCGATCTCGGCAAGGTCGAGCACCTCGATCCGATCGAATCGTCCCTGCGACCGGGCGCGATCCGCCACGAAGGAACCGATCGCCGGCCCGATGGTGCCGGGCCGGGTGGACGCGAGAATGATCTTCAACGTGCTCATCGGACATCGTCTCCCAAGGGTGTGGCACTGAAGGTGTCGTGATCAGCGACCGGCGGCTGAGCGTTCCGACCGATTCATGAACATTCAACAAAATACTAGCCGCAGTGTTCCCGTTGCGGAACGTGAGCTGCTTCACCGTGCGAAGGATCGAACAGGCAATCGGCACCGGTTCGGAATCGGCAGGGCCGCTGTCGGTGGCCGGTTCTAGGGTGATGGGGTGATCAACAGCACTCCCACACCGCAGGACCTGTCGGCCCCGACCGTCCGCGACGGCGACGGATCAGCGGGTGGCGGCGAGGGCGCGGCGGCCGAGATGGGCGCGCTGCAGGAGGTCCCCACGGTCGACGCGCCGGCGGAGGCGGCCCGACGCCATGCGGTGCTGGCCGAGCGGATCGGCGACGCCCAGTTCCGGTACTACGTGCTGGACGCACCGACCATCTCCGACGGCGAGTTCGACACGCTGCTGCGCGAACTGGAGGACCTGGAACGGCGGTACCCGTCGCTGCTGACGCCGGACTCACCGAGTCAGCGGGTGGGCGGCGGCTTCGCCACCGGATTCACCGCGGTCGAGCACGCCGAGCAGATGCTCAGCCTCGACAACGTCTTCTCCGCCGAGGATCTCGCGGCCTGGCTGGACCGGACCGCACGCGACGCCGGAGCGCCGGTTCGCTGGCTGACGGAACTGAAGATCGACGGGCTTGCGGTCAACCTGACGTACGAGAACGGCCGGCTGACCCGTGCGGCGACCCGCGGCGACGGTCGGGTGGGGGAGGACGTCACGCTGAACGTGCGGACCATCGACGCGGTGCCCGAGCGGCTCCGCGACGACGGCGGGCACGACATCCCCGAGCTGGTCGAGGTGCGCGGCGAGGTCTTCTTCCCGCTCGACGGCTTCGCCGACCTGAACGCCTCGCTGGTCGCGGCGGGGAAGGCGCCGTTCGCCAATCCGCGGAACTCCGCCGCGGGGTCGTTGCGACAGAAGGATCCCCGGGTCACCGCGTCGCGTCCGTTGACGATGCTATGCCACGGGATCGGCGCCCGCAGAGGTTTCGAGATCGATCGGCAATCCGAGGCCTACGAGCGGCTTCGGGCGTGGGGCCTGCCGATCTCAGAGCACAACCGCGTGGTCGACACCGCCACCGAGGTCGCCCACCGGGTGGCGTACTGGAGTGAACACCGGCACGACCTCACCCACGACATCGACGGGGTGGTGATCAAGGTCGACGAGATCGCCTTACAGCGCCGGCTGGGCACGACGTCCCGGGCGCCGCGGTGGGCGATCGCCTACAAGTACCCGCCCGAGGAGGCCACCACGCTGCTCAAGGACATCAGGGTGAACGTGGGCCGGACGGGCCGCGTGACACCGTTCGCGTTCCTGGAGCCGGTGCTGATCGCCGGCTCCACGGTGGGCCTTGCCACCCTGCACAACGAGGACGAGGTGGTGCGCAAGGGCGTCAAGATCGGCGACACCGTGGTGGTCCGCAAGGCCGGCGACGTCATCCCCGAGGTGCTGGGCCCGGTGGTCGAGCTGCGCGAGGGGCGGGAGCTGCGTGACTTCGTCATGCCGACGCATTGCCCCGAATGCGGGACCCCGTTACGCCGGATGCGCGAGGGCGACGTCGACATCCGGTGTCCCAACGCCCGCAGCTGCCCGGCGCAATTGCGGGAGCGGGTGTTCCACCTCGCCGGCCGCGGAGCGTTCGACATCGAAGGCATGGGCTACGAGGCGGCCACCGCGCTGCTCGCCGCCGGCGCCATCGCCGACGAGGGCGACATCTTTCCCGGACCGGCACCCGGTGCCGTATGGACGGGCGAGCCGTTCGGGCTGACCGAGGAGCGGCTGCTGACGGTGCCGCTGTTCCGCACCAAGGCCGGGAGTCTGTCCGCCAACGGCCGCAAACTGCTGGAGAACCTGGACAGGCAGAAGGCGCAGCCGCTGTGGCGGGTGCTGGTGGCGTTGTCGATCAGACATGTCGGCCCGACCGCCGCGCGTGCGCTCGCCCAGCAGTTCGGCTCGCTGGATCGGATCCGTGAGGCGTCGGAGGACGAGTTGGCCGGTGCCGAGGGCGTCGGGCCGACCATCGCCGCGGCGGTCACGGAGTGGTTCGAGGTCGATTGGCACTCCTCGATCGTCGACCGCTGGAAGGCGGCCGGTGTGCGGATGGCGGACGACGTCACCGATCGTCCGGAACAGACGCTGGCCGGGCTGTCCATCGTCGTCACCGGTGGGTTGGCCGGCTTCTCCCGCGACGGGGCAAGAGCCGCGCTGCTCGAACGGGGGGCGAAGGCCGCCGGGTCGGTGTCGTCCAAGACCGCGTTCGTGGTGGTCGGGGAGACCCCGGGAACCAAGTACGACAAGGCAGTCTCGCTGAAGGTGCCCATCCTGGACGAGGCCGGCTTCCGGGTGCTGCTGGAGTCCGGCCCCGACGCGGCCAGGCAGGTGGCGCAGATCGGGCCGGGAGCATCGACCGGAGCGGATCCCGACGCGCCGAAGTCGACCGGGTCTGACGAGCAGGATGGCTGAACGCAGCCGCACGACGCCCAACCCAGCGCTCGGCGCGGATCCTGAGCTGGATGCGGACCCGGCCGCGGTCGGCTTCGATCCCGCAGACCCCGGCTTCATCGCCGACCCCTACCCGACGCTCGCTGCCATGCGCGGTGTGGGTCGCGTCTGGTACTACCCTCCGCGGCGGCTGCACTTGATCACCCACTTCGCCGACGTTCACGCCGCGCTGCGGGACAGGCGGCTGGGACGCGCGTTCCGTCATCGGTACACCCCGGCGGAATTCGGCCAACCCGAGCCGGACGAGCGCTGGCCGCGATGGTCGGAATCGGAGCGCTGGTCGCTGCTCAATCTCGAGCCTCCGGATCACACCAGGATCCGCCGGTTGGTCACCGCCGTGTTCACGGCCCGGTCGATCGCGGCGATGCGTCCCACGATCGAGGAGCTGTCGCGGGCCACGCTGCGGCCGTTGCTCGACAGCGCCTCGGGCGTGGGCGGTGGGTCCGGTGAGGCCTGGGACGTGATCTCCGCCTACGCCCAGCCGTATTCCGTCGCGGTGATCTGTCGGCTGCTCGGGGTCCCGGTCGGCGACGGGCCAGCCCTGTTGGCATGGTCGCATGCGATCGTCAAGATGTATGAATTGCGGAGCACGCACGCGGAACAGCAGGCCGCGGAACACGCCGCCGACGAGTTCATCGGTTACGTCAGGGATCTCATCGCGGAGCGTCGCGAGCGTCCGGCGGGTGATCTGATCACCGAGCTGATCGAGGTCGCCAATGCCGGCGACCGGCTCACCGAGGACGAGATCGTCTGCACCGTCATCGTTCTGCTCAATGCCGGGCGCGAGGCAACAGTGAATACGCTGGGCAACGGTATGCGCGCGTTGCTGACCCATCGCGATCAATGGCTGGCGATCGTGGGCGGCCGGGTGGAACCGGCCACCGCCGTCGAGGAGTTGCTGCGCTGGGATCCGCCGTTGCAGATGTTCGAACGCTGGGTGCTGGAGGACGGCGTGACGGTCGCCGGCCGCGAGTTCGCAGTCGGTGATCGGATCGGCATGCTGTTTGGCGCGGCCAATCGTGACCCTGCGCGGTTCCACGACCCGGATCGTTTCGCTGTCGCCAGGGGGGAGAGCACCCACATCGGTTTCGGCGGCGGCGTGCACTTCTGCATCGGTGCGCCCCTGGCGCGGCTGGAACTGGCGGTCTCGTTGTCCCAGCTGCGCGCGTCCGCTCCTGGGCTGCGGCTGGCCGCCGAGCCGGAATACCAGCCACATTTCGTGATTCGTGGCTTGCGCGCCCTGGTCGTGACGACCGGCTGATCCGGACCCGGCCGACCCGGCCGACGGCCGACCCGGCCGATCTCCCGGACCGCGCGGGCCACCCGCGAGCCGTCGTCCGGGTCACCCTTCGGTCGGTGCTGGTCAGCTGCCTCGCGAAGCGTCCCCCGGCGATCGGCGCGCGGACGGTAGCGTGGCGGACGTGCCGGACGAAGCCGTACCCGAACCGAGGCGCGCAGGCCTCGGTGCCAGCCGCTATGAGGTGTCCGCCGACCGGCCCGCACGGGCGGTGCTGCTCTCCGGCCTGCCGTCGATCCTGCTGGTGCTGGTTGTCACCTATCTGTTCGCGACCTTCTTTCCGGCGATCGGCGCGCTGCTGCTGATCGTGATCCCGGTCGCGGTGGTCGCCGCCCTGGTGGCCGGCGCGGTACGAACCCGGCGAATCCGGCTGATGGTCACCGAGGAGGTCGTGAAGGTCACCAACGGCAAGGCCGGAACAGCCTGCCTCAGGTCTGAGATCCAAACCGCTGTCGTCGTCGAGCGATTCGCTCGCCGGCCGCTGTCGCCGCGGACGACCAACCTGATCCTGCTGAACGACAAGGGACGGACGCTGCTGATGCTGAGCGGGCTGCTCTGGCCGGTGCACGTGCTGCGACGAGTGATCGACATGGTCGAGCCGGCCGAGGCGGTCGACGTTCCGGGGCGGCAGACGCCGAAGACGCTGGCCGCGAGGTTTCCCAGGATCCTGGAACGCGCGGAGCCCGCGCCCCCCAGCCGTCGCCGCTGATCGCCGCCACCTGGCGTTCGAGTTCGGGGCGTCGAGCATGATCAACTGATCGGGTGGACTTGTTGCCAATCTACCGCAGCGCTGTTCGTCAGTTCGACTCCCGGGTTCGCGCCGTCGGCGACGCCCAATGGGCGTCCAAGACACCGGACACGGAGTGGGACGTCAGGGATCTCGTCGGCCATGTCATCGACGGTCAACGCGCTGTCGCGCGAGTGATCGAAGAAGCGTTCGCCGCTCGCCAGGGTCATGGCGCGGACGCGGCCCGTCCGAACCCCACAGTCGGCACCGTGCGCGCAGGACGGGCCGGCGGGGCGACCGCCGGTTCCCATCAGTTGAGCGACGATCCGGTCGGCGCGTGGGAGCAGGCATCCGCGGCCGCGGTGCAGGCGCTGACCAGGCCTGGTGCGTTGGACGGTGAGGTGCCCGCCGGCGACGGCATGATCACGGCATTGGACTATGGCTGGCGGGCGGCCATGGAGCTGACCGTGCACGCCTGGGACCTCGCGCGCGCGACCAACGGCGTCGACGAGTTCCCGAACGATCTGATCGGCGAGGTGCTCGGACACGCCAAGAGCTCGTACGACCAGTGGTACACCAGCGAGAGGTACGCGCCGTCGATCCCGGTACCGGGGTGCACCGACGACCTGATCGAGTTGCTCGCGCTGACCGGCCGGAACCGATGGTGGCGACCGGCCTGACCATTGTTTGCCTGCAACGGGTTCCGGTCGGCGGTCCGCCGATCAGTCCGCCCCGCGAGGCTCCGGGCGCGGCGTCGGACCCCGGTCGGCGACCGTCCAGCACCGTGACTGCGGTCGCCGTCGCTCGCCGCACCCTGGTGTCCGCGCGCTTGGCCTCGCCCACCCACTGCGCGTATTCCCGGCGGTGGCTGGGCGGCAACTCGGAAAACGCCGCGCCGGCAGCGGGGTTCCCGGCCAGCGCGGCGGTCAGTTCGGGTGGAATGTCCGCGTCGCGGGGGGCGTCGTCGAGCTCCACGGACACCGTCACGTCGTCGTCGACTCGCAGCCCCATGTCGGTGAGTTGGGCCTTGCGCAGCCCGATCCATCCCCGACCACCATAAGAGGCCAAGGTCGTGCGGAAAGCGGGGTGGCCGTTGATGATCACTATTACCGGCGCCCGGGCCCGCCCGAATACCTCGACCGGGTCGAACGGCACCTCAATGGCGTGGCCCGGTCCGTCGTCCGGTCGCAGCACCCGGGCGGTGAACGTGCGCGAGGTCATGACCAGAGTGTCCGCCGGCGCGACGTCCAGGTCGAGTTGCGATGTCGAGGTCGAGTTGCGCCGGGCGGGTTCCGTAGGCCGGGTCGGACGGCATGACGGCTGGGCTCACCGCGCTCGATGGGTGATCCGGAGGTAGTACCCGTCCGGATCGGTCACCCGGAAGTCCTGGAGACCCCAGGGCCGCCGGACGATGTCCTCCTCGATCGGCCAGCCGGCATGCCGGATGCGGTCCCGCTCGGCGTGCAGGTAATCCACCTCGAGCACGATCTCCACCCCGGTCGGCGGCCGTCGCTGGGCCGGGCTCCCCTCGCCGGGCCGAGCGGCGGCCCCGATCCGCACCGCGTCGCGTTCGAGTGCCAGATAGGGCTGCTCGTCGCCTCGGCGGTCGGTGACCAGGGTGAAGCCGAGCAGGTCGACGTAGAACCTGACGGTCGCGTTCAGGTCAGCGGGAAAGATCTCCAGGCGCAGCGTGGTTGGCACCGCTCGACCCTCTCACGCTCTCCTCGCATCGCTGGGCACATCACCGTCCCTCCGCCGCCCCGGCTATAGGCGGGCCCCTTTGACAGCGCGGATCATCTACCTCGGCGCGCATGAAATGGGCGACTTCTGTCACACCAGTCCCACAACCGGCACGTTTGTCCGCGCGGGCGATGTTGATCCGCGCCGGTGTTGCGGGTCTGGTCGGTCGGCCCGCGCCGGTATCGGGGCCGACTCAGTCGGCGAAGATCGACAGCGGGGATCGGCCGGTGACGACCGACGTGAGACCCGCCAGGTGGGCGAGCCGCGCGACCTCGGAGTCACGCATGGCAGGGCCGCCGGCGCGGCCGACGATCACCGCGGTGTCCGGGTCCCACAACGGCGCGGCGGCCATCTCGGTGCCGACGGCCTTCCAGTCATGCGGTACCCAGGCGGCCTCCGGATCCAGTACGGCGGCCTGGTCGACCGGCGCCCAGCCGGGCGTCACCCCGTCCAGATTCGGTACGCCTCCGCCCCCGGCCAGCAGTCGGACGGTTTTCCCGCCGTTGGACTCGCCGTTGGACTCGACGCGAACGATCATCGCCCAACTCGCCCGCAGCACCTGTGGCAGCATCCTGGCCAGAATCGCCACGGCGTCCTTGGGGGTCGCCGCGATCGCCTCGACCAGCTCCCACTCCCGGTGACGCGCCGCGATCCCCGGATCGGGCCGCACGGATTCGACTCGCACCCCGGGCACCGCCTCCGCAGCGGTGATGAGGACGTCGGGTTGGCGGCCGCTGGGCAGCGCAACGACGATGTCGTCCACCGCCTGGTCCGGTGAGCGCTCCACGATGTCCATCGCCAGGATGTCGGCGTCGACCTTGCCGAGCTCGGTCGCTACGGCGCCCAGGGTGCCCGGCTTGTCTGGAAGTACCAGGCGCAGTACGTATGACATAACGATGTGCTCGCCTCCTGAATGGCGGCCGTGACGGAGCCTTCCGCAGCGCTCCCCGGGCATCTGTCGCGGTGCCCATTGTTGCCTCATCGCGTTTCGATCAGATCACCGAGGTGCGTCCTGCGCGAAATGCGGCGGTCGGATCCGGCGCTGACCAGCCGCCGCGTCACGCCTGCGCCGGCCGGAATCACCCGGCCGGGCGAGGCATCATCCCATGCAGGCAAAGGGTCATCACGGCGAGTGAGAGCAGGTGTTCGTCGTCCGACGTCCCCGTGGCTGCGGTTGCGGCCAAGCCGTCGCCGCCGCGGCCTAAGATCGAGTCGCGCGCCCGGTCACCATCGGGAACGGTCACCCGGCGGTGTCTTCGCTGCACGGACCCGACTGCACCCAGACACCGCCCCGATACACCGCACACCGGATTGACCGCCCGGACCCGCACCGATCCGTCCGATACCGCACCGATCCCACACAGATCCCACGCCGAATCCCGAACCGAGCGCCCAGGAGAACAGTGTCCAGCGTCCCACCGCCAGAGGCCGATGACCCGGGCCCGACCCTGACCCGCGACAGCGTCGCCCACCTCGCCCACCTGGCGCGGTTGGACCTGACCGAGGCGGAGCTGGACCTGTACGTCGACCAGTTGTCGGTGATCCTGCACTCGGTAGCGGCCGTCTCCGGGGTCGTCGGGACCAGGGATATCGAGCCCACGTCGCACGCAGTGCCGCTGACCAACGTGTTCCGCGAGGACGTCGTCCGACCCGGACTGACCAGGGAGGCGGCCCTGGCGGGTGCTCCGTCGGCGGAGAGCGGCCGGTTCCGGGTGCCGCAGATCCTGGGTGAGGAACAGTGACCTCCGATCTGACCAGGCTCACCGCCGCCGCACTGGCCGACGCGATCTCGACAGGCCAGGCCAGCGCCGAGGAGGTCGCCCGCGCGCACCTTGATCGCATCGAGGCCGTCGACGGGGCGGTGCACGCGTTCCTGCACGTGTCCACCGAGTCCGCGCTGGAGCAGGCCCGAGCCGTCGACCGGGCCAGGGCGCTCGGTGACGCCCCGGTCTCCGGGCTGGCCGGGGTTCCGCTGGCGCTGAAGGACATCGTGGTGCAGGCCGGGGTGCCGGCCACCGCTGGTTCCAAGATCCTCGAGGGCTGGATCCCGCCGTACGACGCGACGGTCACCAGGCGGCTGCTGGAGGCGGGCGTGGTGATCCTGGGCAAGACCAACCTGGACGAGTTCGCGATGGGATCCTCCACCGAGAACTCCGCCTACGGCCCGACCCGCAACCCCTGGGATCTGAACAGGATCCCGGGCGGGTCGGGTGGTGGCTCCGCGGCCGCCCTCGCCGCGTTCGAGGCCCCGCTGGCCATCGGCACCGATACCGGCGGGTCGATCCGGCAGCCCGCCGCGGTCACCGGAACCGTCGGCACCAAGCCCACCTACGGTGGCGTGTCCCGGTACGGCGTCATCGCGCTGGCGTCCTCCCTTGACCAGGTCGGGCCGTGCGCACGGACGGTGCTGGACACCGCGCTGCTGCACGAGGTCATCGCCGGGCACGACCCGCTCGACTCCACCTCCATCCTGCAGCCGGTGCCGCAGGTGGTCGACGCGGTCCGGCTCGGGCAGGCCGATGGCGTCGCCGGCATGCGGATCGGCGTGGTGAAACAGTTGCGCGGCAAGGGCTATCAGGCGGGTGTGCTGGAGTCGTTCGGCGCCGCCGTGGCAACCCTGGCCGGCGCCGGCGCGGAGATCATCGAGGTGGACTGCCCGCACTTCGAGTACGCGCTGGCCGCGTACTACCTGATCCTGCCCAGTGAGTGCTCGTCCAACCTGGCCCGTTTCGACGCGATGCGGTACGGCCTGCGGGTCGGTGACGACGGCACCGCGTCGGCCGAGGAGGTCATGTCGCTCACCCGCGGAGCCGGCTTCGGCGCCGAGGTGAAGCGGCGGATCATCCTGGGCACCTACGCGCTGTCCGCGGGCTACTACGACGCCTATTACGGTTCGGCACAGAAGGTTCGCACGCTGATCAAGCAGGACTTCGAGAAGGCTTTCACCGCAGCGGATGTGCTCGTCTCACCAGCGTCGCCGGTGACCGCCTTCGCGATCGGGGAGAAGGTGAACGACCCGCTCGCGATGTACCTGAACGACCTGGCCACCATCCCCGGTTCGCTGGCCGGTATTCCGGCGATGAGCGTGCCCAGCGGCATCGCGTCGGACACCGGATTGCCGGTCGGGCTGCAGATCATGGGCCCCGCGCTGGGCGAGGAGCGGATCTACCGGGTCGCCGCCGCGTTCGAACGCGCCTATGTCGCAGCACATCACCGCTTGGTGCCGGATGCCGCGCCGGAACTGGAGGTCGGTGTTCGATGACCACGGCCCAAACGCTCGCCGCCGGCCTGATGGATTACCACGAGGCGATCGAGAAATACGACCCGGTACTGGGTCTGGAGGTGCACGTCGAACTAGGCACGGTCACCAAGATGTTCTGCGGCTGCCCGACCGACTTCGGTGCCGAACCCAACACCCAGGTCTGCCCGATCTGCCTGGCGTTCCCGGGCGCGATGCCGGCGGTGAACCGCACGGCGGTCGAGTACGCGATCCGCATCGGGCTGGCGCTGAACTGCGAGATCGCCACCTGGTGCCGGTTCGCCCGGAAGAACTATTTCTATCCGGACATGCCGAAGAACTTCCAGACCTCGCAGTACGACGAGCCCATCGCCACCAATGGGTACCTGGACGTCGAGGTCGACGGGCAGACGGTGCGGGTGGACATCGAGCGCGCCCACATGGAGGAGGACACCGGCAAGTCGACCCATGTCGGCGGCGCGACCGGCCGGATCCACGGGGCGGAGTACTCGCTGCTGGACTACAACCGCGCCGGTGTCCCGCTGGTCGAGATCGTCACCAAGCCCATCGTCGGCACCAAGGCGCTGGCGCCGCAGGTGGCCCGCGCGTACGTCACCGCGCTCCGGGATCTGCTGTCCTCGCTGGGCGTCTCGGACGTCAGGATGGACCAGGGCTCGCTGCGCTGCGATGCGAACGTCTCGCTCACCCCCTCCGGGAACCCGGTGTTCGGCACCCGTACCGAGACCAAGAACGTGAACTCGCTGCGCTCGGTGGAACGGGCGGTGCGCTACGAGATCACCCGGCAGGCAGCGCTTCTCGCCACCGGAGCCCGGATCGTGCAGGAGACAAGGCACTTCGACGAGTCAACCGGAACCACCTCGCCCGGCAGGTCGAAGGAGACCGCGGAGGACTACCGGTACTTCCCCGAGCCCGACCTGGTTCCGCTTGCCCCGGAACGGGAGTGGGTCGAGTCGATCCGGGCGTCGCTGCCCGAGCTGCCGTGGATCCGGCGGGCCCGCATGCAGGCCGACTGGGGTCTGACGGACCTGCAGATGCGCGACCTGCTGGCCTCCGACGCGCTGGACCTGGTGGCCGCGACGGTGGCGGCCGGGGCGTCACCGGCGGAGGCCACCTCGTGGTGGTCGTCCTACCTGGGTCAGCAGGCCAACACCCGCGGCGTTGCCCTGAACGAGCTGCCGATCACCCCGGCTCAGCTGGCGGCGGTGATCGCCAAGGTCGCCGACGGGTCGCTGAACACCAAGATCGCCCGGCAGGTCGTGGACGGCGTGCTGGCAGGCGAAGGGGAGCCGGACGAGGTGATCGCCGCGCGCGGGTTGGCGGTGGTGTCCGACGACGGTGCGCTGCAGGCGGCGGTGGACGAGGCGCTGGCAGCTCAGCCTGCCGTGGCCGAGAAGATCCGGTCCGGCAAGCTGCAGGCGGTGGGCGCGATCGTGGGCGCGGTGATGAAGGCGACCCGCGGCCAGGCCGACGCCGCCAAGGTCCGGCAGCTCGTCCTGAGCACCCTTGGCGTCGAGGGCTGACCTGCGTCACACCTTTGCGTCCTGCAGAGTGGGCGCTACAGCGAGCATCCTTCGGGACGCAAGAATGCGGGAGTCTCCGGCAGAAAGGCACCGGCTGTGCGCATCGCCCTCGCCCAGATCGTCAGCAGCATCGATCCGCAGCGCAACCTCGCGCTGGTCGCCGACGCCGCCACACAGGCCGCCAAGGCCGGTGCCCGGATCGTGGTGCTGCCGGAGGCGACCATGTGCTCGTTCGGGGTAGCGCTGGCGCCGGTCGCAGAGCCGCTGGACGGACCATGGGCGAATGCCGTGCGGGCCATTTCCGAGGTCAACGAGATCACCGTGGTGGCCGGCATGTTCACCCCGGCGTCGGGCGGCCGGGTGCGAAACACGTTGCTGGCCACCGGCGGTGGCGTCGAAGCCTGCTACGACAAGATCCACCTGTTCGACGCGTTCGGGTTCCGCGAGTCCAAGACCGTTGCGCCAGGGACCGACCCCGTGACGATCGACGTCGACGGCGTCACCGTGGGGCTGGCGACCTGTTATGACGTCCGGTTCCCGGGGCTGTTCCAGACGCTCGCGGACAAGGGCGCGGTGCTGACCCTGCTGCCCGCGTCCTGGGGCGCCGGGCCCGGCAAGCAGGACCAGTGGGACCTGCTGACCAGGGCAAGGGCGCTGGACAGCACCACGTTCATCGCCGCCTGTGGGCAGGCCGACCCGCTGTCGGTAGGGCTGACGCCGCGTGGCAACGCGCCGACCGGCATCGGCGGTACGGTGCTGGTGTCACCGCTGGGGGTTGTCGTGGATCAGCTGGGCGACGGGCCGGGGATGCTCCTGGCCGACATTGATCCGGCCGAGGTCGGCGCCGCCCGGCAGGCGATCCCGGTGCTGGCCAACCGCCGGTTCTGACCCCGCGTGGCCCTTGCTGGCGCGGATCAACTTCGCCGGCGCGGATCATGGTCGAGGTTGTGGGACTGGCGAGGCGCAAGTGCACGATTTCCTGCGCGCGGGCGTTGCGGGGTCGCGAACGAACGGAACCCGCCCGGTACGACGAGCGCGCGTCAGCTCAGCAGTTGCGCGTCATAGGAACCGCACGCGGGATCGACTGACGCGAAGGGCATCGACTCGACCACGGCCTGCGCGATCAGCATGCGATCGAAGGGATCGCGATGGTGCCACGGACGCGCGCTCAGGTGGTCCGCGTGTTCGGCGGTGAACGGGAGGTGCGACAGTCCGGACCCGAGGATGGCTGTGGCGAGATCGCCTGGTGATTCCAGCTTTCCGAGTGAACCCTTGATCGCGATCTCGGCCACCGAAATGGCGGAGACGTACACGCTGTTGCGGCCGTCGGCCACGGCCGCCCGAATCGGACCCGGTAACCGCTGGTCGTCGGCGAGCCACCACAACAGGATGTGAGTGTCGAGCAGGATTCTCATCGATCGGCTGGTGTGCCGTACTAGACTTCGGCGTCTGCGTCGCTGAACTCATCGAAATCGGCCGCGATTCGCAGTCTTCCCTTCCACACGCCGGGAACCCTGTCGGGCCCACGAGTGGACAGCGGGGCCAACCGGGCGACGGGCCGACCGTTGCGAGCGATGATCACTTCCTCACCGGCCTCGACAAGAGCGAGCAAGGCCGAAAGCCGGGTCTTCGCCTCGTAGATGTTCACGGTTGTCGTCACGCCGACAGTATTTCGAGGTCTGGTCTAGTCTGGTCAGGTTTGTCGGAGCGACCTCGGCGTCGGCGCCGCCAGCAGGATCGCGCCGCTTCCGGGTTGCGCGGACCAACGTGCCGCTGATGGGACGCGTGAGGCTGGAGTCAACCATTTGAGCCGCGCCGTCGTTGTTGATCCGCGCCACCAAGGGGCGCGCCAGGTCATCGCCCGGGGGGCGGGTCAGTCGGGGCCGCCCTCGCCGCCGGCGTCGGAGGCGGGAACGACCACCACCCGGTCGTCGCTGGGCACCGGCGTACCGACACCGTCCTTGTTCGAGGTGGTCAGCCACAGTAGGCCCTGGGTGTCCGCGGTGACGGTCAGCAGGCGGCCGTAGCGGTTGTCCAGGATCACCGTGGGTGTGCCGGTGAAGGTGCCGCCCGAACCCAAATGGATCCCGGTGAGCTGCTGCTTGTCCAGCGATGTGCTGGCAAGCAGGCCGCCACTGACGGCACAATCGGCCGCGCGGCCGTCGGCGACGGTCCATGTCCATCGGGCGTCTCCGGGTGCCAGCGCTGTGTAGTCGTGGCCGGCGGTCAGCGGCAGCAGCACGTCCTGCGTGGTCCGCTGGTCAAGCGCCGCGACCGTGCCGTCTTCCAGCTCGCACATCCCGGTGACCTGGGAGAAACCGCTCGCGAACGTCGGCGAGGCGGCCGTCGGGTTCCCTTCCGCCGGCTTACCGAACTCGTCCAGCCGCAACACCTTTCCGGCCAGCGACGTGGGGTCGGCCGGGAGTGCCGGGTTGCCGGTATCGCCGGTCCCGACGTACAGCGTGCGATCGGAGGCGAACGCCAGTCGGCCGCCGTTGTGCGTCGCGCCGCGCGGGATCCCGGTGAAGATCGGTTTCGGTACGTCACCGGGGGCGATCCGGATGATCCGGTTGTCCTGCGGAGTCGTGACGTACGCGTAGATCAACCCGTCCTCGTCATACGAGGGCGACAGCGCGACGCCCAGCAGGCCACCGTCCCCGCCCGCCTCGATGCCGTCGATCCTGGCGACCTCGACGGGTGGCTCGCCCTTGGCGACCTGCAGGATCCGGCCGGTGGTGCGCTCACCAACCAGCGCCGACTGGCCGTCGGGTAGCGGAGCAAGGCCCCAGGGCGCGGTCAGACAAGTCGCGATCACCGATTCATCCGTCGGTGCGCACGGATCGCTCGGTGCCTGGCTGCCGCTCGGGTTCGGGCTGGGCGACTGGTCGGTGGGCGACGGCGACCCTGACGACGGCTGCGCGGTGCTCGGGTCCACCGGCTGCGCCGCCGGCGCCGTCAGCGACGGCTGAACGGTGAACGTCGACGCCTCGCTGGAGAAATCCGCGCATCCGGCCACGATCGACACCAGCGCGACGCTGATCGCCGCCGCGGCGAACGCCCGCCGGAGACGACCCCGGGCCGGGATCGGCGAGTGCGTGGGCGACGTGGACATCGCCATCCACGGTACGGCCTGCTGCCAGCGCGTCTGGAGTCGTCATCACCCGACAGGCGGGCAGGCCCGCGGGCCCGCACGTAGGTGCGTGATCAGCCGTCAGGACGGATCCGGTGACGACGAGGTCCGCGGTCGGGTGTCAGACCGGCGCCACGGCAACGGCCAGCGCGGGGTCGACCGCGTCCTGCGCGGGCCCGCGCCGACCCACCACGTGGGTGAGCATCAGCGCGTCGTCGTCGGCCATGTAGCGGATCCTCGCCGAACGGCCCGAGGAGAACCGCATCTTGAAACCGGCGACCCCGGCCCGTGCCTTCCAGGGCGAACTGGACCATTCGACCTCCTGCACCCCGTCCCGATGCGCCACCACCGTGTTGCGCGCCAACAACCGGCGCCAGCGCAGCAGGACACTGCGCTCACCGACCCACCAGCGTGCCTCGCGAGCGCGGGCAACGCCCAGCCAGTACGCCAGCGGCAGCGGGAACAGCGCGAGCAGCCGCCACCACCCCGGCAGCAACAGCAGCAACAGCGTGATGCCCGCGCCGTATTCGAGAGGCAGGGTCAGGTACCGGCGATGGGTGCGCTCCGGGATCGGGTGCGGCGGATCCTCGGGCCAGTGCAATTCGGGCAGCACCCGACGCACCAGGTGCGCGGCACGAGCGGTGCGAACGAGCGGGAAAAGCATGCGCTGGTTGGTGTTCGCCCGGCCGATGCCGGCCACCTCCACCTGCAGGCTGGCGTACCCGAGCATGGTTCGCCACAACCCCTCCACCACCCGAACCGCCTGGACCCGGGCGACGGGGATGGCCGCCGTCTGCCTGCCGAGCAGACCGCGATGGTTGCGCAGCATGTCACCGTCGCGAATAAGGGTGAACCTGTTGAGCCGCAAAGCGGACAGCACCACGCCCGCGACGACGGCGGTCACCACCAGCGCGGTGACGACGGCGAGCCACCCGCGAGGTTCAACGGTCTGGGTCATGAAGTCCTGCGCCCGGCTCGGCACGTACTCGGAGAACCGGTACCAGACCACGAGCGCGATGGCGAAGATCAGTGGGATGCTGTTGTTGGTGACGGCGGCGATCAGCATTTCCTGCGTCGTCAGCACCGCGATGGTCTCGTATCCGGCCGGCCCCTTGGGGTTTCGGCGTCGCCGGCTGAAACGGTGCAGGATGCTGGTTATCGCCGGCTTCGCGGCCGGCTGTGGCTCGGCGGCGGTGGGCGGTCCGTTCGTCGCGCCGGACTCGCCCGTAGCCTGCGACTCGCCCGCAGCCGTGGACTCGCCCGTAGCCTGCGACTCGCCCGTAGCCGAGGGCTGGCCCGCCGGGGGCTGGCCCGCCGGGGATTCCGCCAGCGGGAGCGCCGTTTCGGACTCAGCCGGAATTTCGGACTCCCCGGCTGCTTCGGGCAGCGGGCGGACGGTCTCCAGCGCGGCCTGCAGCTGCTTGAGCCGACTGGTCGACAGGCTGCCCAGGCTGACCGCAGCGCCACCCCGGTCGCCCGGCGACTGCACTCGCAGCCCCCAGACGCCGACCAGCCGCTGGCTCAGCGAACGGTAGGCGTCGAGTGCGGTGATCCGGGTGATCGGGACGACCCGAACGATGCGGTTGACCAGGCCGCTGCGCAGCCGCAGCACCCCGCTGATCACCGAGTACTTGCGGACGTACCACTGTGCTATCGCAACGATCATGATCAGGACGAACAGGGTGACGTTCACCCACCACGGGGCGCCGCCCAGGACGGTGACGACCAGGAACGGGATCGCCGAGCGCAACGTCCGAGCCGTCTCGATCACCAGATAGATCGGGTGCAGCCGGGTGTCGGGCACGGCGATGCCCCTGATCCGATCGACCGATCCCTGAAACGGGACGGAGTCAAGGGCAGTTTCAGACATCGTCAGACATCGTCAGACACCGTCAGGCGGTCAGACATCGTCGGCGACGTCGGCCAGCGCGCTGATCCGCTCACACAGCTCGTCTGCCTCCCGACGGTCCAGGCCGGACAGGTTCACCGACCCGGCCGCGGTGCGGATCTTCAGGTTGGTCATCCGGTAGTGGTCGGCGATCGGGCCGCGCTCGGTGCGCAGGTTCTGCACCCGATGCACGGGCACGACGCTGCGTTTGATGAAGATGATGCCGTGCTGGATGTCGATCTCGGTCGGCGAGATCGCATACCAGAACACCCGATAGCGGATCGGCGGCAGGATCACCATCGCCATCACGACCAGCACCGCCGCGATCCCGACGATGCCCCACCGGATCCACCACGGGCCCCAGGGGATCACGATGGCCAAAGCGATCAACAGCAACAGTGTCGGGACGGCCGACCCCAGCGCCCGCCACCGCCAGTACGCAATGACCCGGTGAGAGAGCCGGTGACGTTCACCGGGGATGTCTCCGGCCAGCGGCCGGGAGGCCGGCGGTTCCGCGACCGACGACGTGGTCTGGATGGCCGTGAGCGGCGGATGTGGCTGGGGTGCTGTCGGAGGCCGCGCGGTTGAGGGCGGGGTGAAGGGACGCGCGGTGAGCGACGGGCCGGTGGAGGATGGGGTGGTCCCGTCCTGCGGATCGGCCGACGGTTGCCCGCTCGGAATCGGCGCCCCAGCCGCGGCCGGCCCGCGGGGTGGCAGCCCCGTCGCGGGTCGGCTTGTCACCGGGTCAGCGTACGGGGCGGGCGGCCGATCGCGGTCCCTTCTCACCCGGCCGAACTGGCCCGACCCGCGCCCTGCCTGTCGGCCGTGACCGCCCGCCCGGCCGTTTCGCGGGCGGGGTCCTCGGCGGGGGCGTCCTCGGCGGGGACGTCACCGTCCTGGCGAATCGTTGCATCATTCGTGACATCCCCGGTCGGGGACACGTCGCCCGTCGCTGAGCCCGCATCAGCAACAGCACGGTCATCCGCACGGTCATCCGCACGGTCATCCGCACTGTCATCCGCACTGTCATCCGCACGGTCATCCGCACTGTCATCCGCACGGTTATCGGCGCTGTCATCGGCGCGGTCATCGGCGCTGTCATCGGCACTATCAGCGTGACTGCCAGCGGCACCATCAGCGAAGTCGGCATCCTCGTCGCCGGATGCCTGGGGATCCAGGTTCAGGCTCCCGCCGGCCGCCGCCGCCAGCCGGGGAAGATCGCGAGGGCGGACCATCGGCAGCGGCAGCCGGCGCCCGTCCTTACCCACGGCGACGGTCCAGCGGGCGTCGCGCAACTCCAGACCGTCCATGTCCGACCAGGCCATCCGCTTCGCGCCGAGCAGCGAGTGGGCTGTCAGCTGCGCCGTATCAGCTGTGGTTCGGGTCACCACGATGTAAGCGGCGGCGATCACCGGGATCGCATACAGCGCCCACCAGCCCTCGCCGACCGTGGCCAGGGGGGTCACGCACAGGACCGCTACCAGCGGGATTGCCGCGGACGCGGCCGGCATCCGGAACACGGCACGGTTCGAACGAGACATCGCTCCATGGTGACACCCCGGCGGACCGGCCCAGGCCACGGGAAACGTTCCTACATACTGAGATCGGGTTCTCGACTGTCGTGGTGCCTCACGTCAAGATGCCCGCGAAAGCTGATCGGTGCCTCACGTAGGAATGCCCGCGAAAGCGGGGGTCAGCTGGCCTTGATCCGGATGCCTTTGCGGACGTCGGGTAGAGCGGTCGGGACGGTGGCGAGGTA
>JBBQGJ010000015.1:0-38843 GCA_038322925.1 Mycobacteriales bacterium | reverse complement strand
CGGCGCAACTTCTCGACCGGCTGCTGACCGGGGGCGGCGCAGCAGACACCGACCCGGAACGCGCTGCCCTCGCCGCCTGCCGAGCCCGCTGGCCCGACCTGATCCACCGCGCCACGACCACCGACGCCATTCGCCGGATCGCCGACGCCGGATTCGATGTCAACGCGCGCCGCGACGGCGCGACCGCGCTGCACCAGGCCGCCTGGAGTGGCGACCTGCCACTCATCCGGACATTGCTCGACGCCGGCGCCGATCCCGCCGCGCGGGACGACCATTTCGGTGCGACGCCGCTCGGCTGGGCCGAACACGGCTACCAGGACGCGGCTCATGTGTTGCTTGCCGCCGTCACGCCAAACGCGGACTGAACCGGACGGAACCGGACAGAACGGAAGAGCATCAGGCCGCCGACACCACTGCCAGCCAGACCGCCAGCGCCACACCGGCCGTCGCGGCCAGCACCCCGATCACGTCGGTGCGGAGCAGCGCGCGGTAGGCCACCGGGTCCCGGGCGACACCGAGCCGCCGGTGCTGCGGCACGGCCAGGAAGGCCGTGGCACCGAGGACAACCGCGAGCAGCGCGGCGGCCACCGCCGGCGCCCACCCCGGGACGGTGGGTGGTCGGTCGAGGCCGAGCCAGCCGGTGCTCAGCACAAGCGCGCCGAACAGCGGACCGACCAGATAGGTGATCCGCCGCTGATGCAGCCGCTCGAACCCGGGAAAAGCATCCACGGGCACTTCAGGGAACTGCCGGTACACCACGACCTGCACCGTCCATTGGCACCCGGCATAGAGCGATGTGACGAGCAGGTAGAGCACGACGGGCAGCGGCACCGCACCATCTTGGGACCTCCTGGGCCGCTCACCCCGCCCAGGCCGTCAACTCCACCTCGACCAGCATGGCGGGATCGATCAATCCCGCCACCACGACCATCGTCGCGGCCGGGCGCACCCGCCCGAACACCTCGCCGTGCACCAGGCCGACCCCATCGGCGTCACGGGCGTCCACGATGTACATCCGGGTGGCGATCACCGCCTCGGCGCGAACGCCCACCCGGGCCAGCGCGTCGAGGCCGACACCGAATGCCACGGCGGCCTGGGCGGCGGCGTCCCCCGGCGACCGCACCACACCGTCCACGCTCGCCGTGCAGCCTGCGGTCATCGCCAGCGGCCCGACGCGCACCACCCGGGAGTAGCCGAACCGCTGCTCGTAGGGACTGGTGGTGCCCAACCGGAGGCCGACGGCATCCTCGTTCCCCGACGGCACGATGCTCAGCCCGCGACCGCGGCCAACGCCTCCGGCAGTGTGAAAGCGCCGGCGTACAAGGCTTTTCCGACGATCGCTCCCTCCACCCCGAGTGGGGCGAGGGCCGCAAGCGCGACCAGGTCCTGCAGCGACGACACTCCCCCGGACGCCACCACCGGCGCGTCGGTGGCCGCGCACACCTCGCGGAGCAGGTCGATGTTCGGACCGCGCAGGGTGCCGTCCTTGGTGACGTCGGTGACGACGTAGCGCGAGCAGCCCTGCCCGTCGAGACGCGCCAGCACCTCCCACAGGTCGCCGCCGTCGCGGGTCCAGCCACGGGCGGCGAGCGTGCTGCCGCGCACGTCAAGTCCGACCGCGACCTTGTCCCCGAACCTGGCGATCGCGGACGCGCACCAATCGGGGTCTTCCAGTGCCGCCGTCCCGATGTTCACCCGGGTACACCCGGTGGCCAGCGCGGCCTCGAGCGACTGGTCGTCACGGATCCCGCCGGACATCTCCACCTTGACGTCCACCGCCGCGACGACCTCGGCCAGCAGCGCGGCGTTGGACCCCCGACCGAAGGCCGCATCCAGGTCCACCAGGTGGATCCACTGCGCGCCGTCGCGTTGCCAGGCCAGCGCGGCATCCATTGGCGCCCCATACGCGGTCTCGCTCCCCGCACGGCCCTGCACCAGGCGCACGGCCCGGCCGTCGGCGACATCCACCGCGGGAAGTAGTTCGAAGCTCACGGGCGATCACCCTACGGGGTGCTCGGCCGCCGGAGCGGTCGCCTCTCGCCGGATTTCGCAGCGGAATGTGATCTCCAGGCGCCCACGGCGGCCGCACCAGCGGCCAGGGTTTGCCCCCGGCCGTGGCTTCGTGGCAACTGCACCGCGGCATCAGGATGGGTGGCGACAAATACGTCGGGCACGTCGCCGGCGACGACGTCGAGGCGAGCACGGTGACGCGCTCCGCGACGCTTGGGTAGAGGGATTCGATCGGCTGATCGGGGAGATCCGACCGTTCGCCGCGACTGCGCCGCTGCTGAAAGCGGTGAAGCAGCGCGGATTTCGCGTCGTGCTGGCCAGTTCGGGAAAGACCGAGCATGACACCCCGTTGAGCCGGCCCGCGCGGTCCCAGCACGATCACTGACGGCATCGGCGTGCCGTGCTGTCCTACTCGGACGAACCCGTCTGCGACGACCGGCCGCGGGCCTGTCCCTGCGCCCGTCCGATCCTGGTGTCGTGCTCGAAAAGCCTTTCACTACCGTCGGTCTCGTGGCAAGGCTGACCGGTCAGCGCTCCGCAGGTCGGACACGGAACGCCCCGGTTGGCCGGGCTGAGCGACATCATCGGCGAATTCTCGCAGGCGCTCGTCATCGCGGATCCACCGCCCGGCACCAGAACGCCTGTGGCTGCCTGCCGACCCTGGCGATCACCAGGGTCGCGGCCATCGACCTGGGCCCGCGCAGCGCCGGCCGCAGCCGGGCGCGCAGCTCGTCCGGGATGACCGGGGTGCCCCGCTGCTTGATCTCCAGCGTCCCGACGCCGTCGCGCCGTGCCCAGTCGGCGACCGTACGTTCCCGGTACGGCGCGGAGTCCAGCACCTGGAATGCGCGGATTCCGGGCGGTGGCCGGGGCCCGGTCAGATAGGCCAGATACGGGTCGAGCAGCATCAGGCCGAACCGGGCGGCATAGTGCCGCACCAGATGCGCGCGCACCACGGCGGGATCGGGGTCGATCAGCCATCGGTCGATCGGGCCGACGCCGGCCTCGTCCGGATCGTCACTGGTCAGCTGGTAGCCCGCCACCCCACTGCCGGCGACCGGGTGGCTCCCGGACGTCAAGACGGTCGCCCGGCGGCGGGTGGTGGCCAGCTCGGCCGGCCACAGCACGGCCTCCCTGGCGGTGCCGTCCAGCGAGACGATCTCGACCTCCCCGGACCGGTCGAGCTCGTCGTAGTCGAGCCCGGGCGGTAGCCGCAGGACCGGAGGACGGTGCGCATGGGCGGCATCCAACTCGGCCACCGTGGGCACCGTGGACGCCGAGGTGATCCGCCGTCCCGTCCGGTCCCGCCGGGCCGGGTCGGCGTAGCCCAGCAGTCCGCGGGTGGATCGGGTGAGCGCGTCGGCCGCCACCAGCCGTGCCGGAAGACCGGACTCGCTCAGATTGTGCCGGGCCATCAGCAGTCGCACCGGATCGAGGTCGGAGCCGACCACCATCGGGCAGACCGCGGCCAGGGAGGCGACGTCGGTGCCGATCGAGCAGGTCAGGTCGTGTACCCCGAGCCCGCTCAACCGGGCAGCCCGATGCGCGGACACGGCGGCCGGGCTGGCCTGCTGCAGCGACTCGTCGGTGAACAACCACCGCCCACCGGTCTCGCCCAGTTTCGTGGTCGCGCGACGACGCAGCCGAATCGTCTCGACAACGGCGGCCGACCGCTCACCGACCGTCCGCCGCAGCCTTGTCAGGTCAGCCAGCAGTGAGGCCTCGGTGAGTGGCAGCCCGCCGGCCGCAGCGAGAGCATCCAGGCCGGCCGCGCTGGCCAAGAACCGCACGTCATCGAGAGTGAAGGGGTAGGCCACGGCGGAAAGGTCACCTGCCGGTGAACGTGGCCTTCCCCGGTCCGTCCCGCAGGAACGACGTCATGCCGATCGTCTGGTCGTCGGTCGCGAACAGTTCCGCGAACCGCCGCGCCTCCAGCTCGAGCCCGGCGGAGACGGTGCCGTCCATCCCGTCGTCGATCGCCCGCTTGGCGGCGGCCAGCGCTGCCGTCGGTCCGGCCGCCAGCCGGCCGGCCAGCTCCATCGCCGCCGGCAGCACCGCTTCGGATGGCAGGGATCGGGTCGCCAGCCCGATCCGGACCGCCTCGGGCCCGTCGACCGGCCGGCCGGAGAAGATCAGTTCCTTGGCCTTGGTGACGCCGACGAGCCGCGGCAGCCGCTGGGTGCCACCACCGCCGGGGATGACGCCCAGGGTGACCTCCGGTAGCCCGATGCGGACGTCGTCGGCGACGATCCGGAAGTCCGCGGCCAGCGCGAGCTCGCAGCCGAGACCCAGCGCGTAGCCGTTCACCGCGGCGACGACCGGCTGGCCGAGCCGGGCGATCGCGCTGATCGCGTGGTTCAGCGTCCGGCCGCCCGCGGTGATCTCGCCGGGCCCGCAGGTCGCCAGCTCTTTGATGTCGCCGCCGGCGGCGAACGACCGCTCGCCGCCGTAGAGCACCACAGCCCTGATGGAGCCGTTCTCGGCCACCTGCTGGGCCACGTCGAGCAGCTCGTGATGGATCTGGATGTTGATGGCGTTCACCGGCGGCCGGTCCAGCCTGATCATGCCGACCGCGCCGTGCAGCTCAAGCCGAACGAAATCGCCCACGCCGTCACGCCTCTCGCTTCGTTTGCATCGGATCGGATCCGATCCGGACCGTATCGATCAAGTATCGGCTCAGCTCTGGTAGGCGAAGAACCGGCCGCCGCGAGCCTCCAAGGTCAGGCTCATCCCGAACGTCTCGGACAGATTGGCCGCGGTGAGGGTATCGCCGATCGGTCCGGCGGCCAGCACCTTGCCCGCCCGCAGCAGCAGCACGTGACTGAACGCGATCGGGATCTCCTCGACGTGGTGCGTCACCAGGATGGTGGTCGGAGCGGCCGGATCCACCGCCAGCGCCGACAGCCGGGTCAGCAGATCCTCCCGCCCGCCGAGGTCGAGGCCGGCCGCCGGTTCGTCCAGCAGCAGCAGTTCCGGGTCTGCCATCAGGGCCCGCGCGGCGAGGGCGCGTTTGCGCTCCCCCTCGGACAGCGTGCCGTAGGTCCGCTCGGCGAGCGGGGCGACGCCCATCGCGGCCAGCAGGCCACGGGCGCGCTCGAAGTCCATCTCGTCGTAGCGCTCCCGCCAGCGTCCGACCACGCCGTACCCGGCGGAGACCACGACGTCGATGACCCGCTCGGTCGGCGGAACGCGCCCGGCCATTGCAGCCGAGGACAGCCCGACCCGCGGCCGGATGTCCCCCACGTCGACGGCGCCGAGCCGTTCGCCGAGAATGTGCACCCGCCCCGAGGTGGGGAACATCTGCGCCGAGGCGATCAGCAGCAGCGTGGTCTTGCCGGCGCCGTTCGGCCCCAGCACCACCCAGCGCTCGTCGACGTCGACGCTCCAGTGGACCGCGTCCAGCAGCACGGCCCCGCCGCGGCGGACGGTGACCTCGGCCAGATGCACGACGGAATCGGGTCCGGGCAGGATCGACGGGCGCGAGGATGTGGCTGGGCTGGAGGTCACGCGGGTCATTGTTGCGCACGCACGGCGGGCGCTCCGCGCGCCGTGCACGCGCGGCCACGTCCCACCGGCACCCGGCGGTCACCGGGCCAGGCGGAGTCGGGGACAATCTGACGATGGCTCGCCGCGCAACCGACAGCACCGCCGTTGACCTCGGCCGCGCCGACAACGCTGGCGACAACGCCGGCGACAACGCTGACCGGACAGAGCCCGACGGCGCCGCCGAAGCCGCCACCCCCGCCGACGCCCCCGCTCCCACTCCCGCTCCCGCCGAGGCGCGGGCCCGGCCGGCCAAGGTGAAGGCCGGCAAGAAGAAGCGGCGCGCCAAGCGCACCCGTCCCGGCGAGATCGACCCGGAGGCGGCGCCGCGGGTCGGGTCCAGCCCCTATCCCGGATTGCCGTACCCGCTGGGCGCGACGCCGTACCAGAACGGCACCAACTTCGCCGTCGTGGCCGACGGCGTCCCTGGCGTCAGCGACGTGCAGCTCTGCCTGATCGACCGGGACGGCAACGAGCGCCGGGTCACCATGGACGAGAAGACCTACGGGATCTGGCACACCTTCGTGCCGGACGTGCGACCCGGTCAGCGGTACGGGTTCCGGGTGCCGGAGCTGGATCCGTCGAAGATCCTGCTTGACCCGTACGCCCGGCAGGTGACCACCACCGACTACGACCTGATCGCCGCCGCATCGCACGGTGTCGAGACGCTCGGTCGGGTCCCGCTCGGCATCGTCACCGAGCCGCAGCGATCGACCTCGGTGCGTCCCTGGGTGCCGTGGGAACAGACCGTCATCTACGAGGCACACGTCACCGGCCTGACCCGGCTGCATCCGGACGTTCCCCCGGAACTGCGCGGCAAGTTCCTTGGCGTCGCCCATCCGGCCGTCATCGAGCACTTGAAGAGTCTGAGCGTCACCACGCTGGAATTGCTGCCGGTGCATGCCAGCGCCGCCGAGCCGCAATTGCACGCAGTCGGCCGCAAGAACTATTGGGGCTATTCCACCCTGAACTACTTCGCCCCGGATCCCGGATTCGCCACCGTGCCTGGGCTGGAGGTCGGCGAGTTCATCCAGATGGTCGACGCGCTGCACGCAGCGGGCATCGAGGTGGTCCTTGACGTGGTCTACAACCACACCTGCGAAGGTGGTCACGGGCTGACCGTCGAACTGTCCTGGCGCGGGCTGTCGCCCTCGTCGTACTACCTCCCGGGCGGGATGGACATCACCGGCTGCGGTAACACGCTCAACGCCGGCACCCTGCCCGTTGTCCGGATGATCACCGACTCCCTCCGCTACTGGGCGGACGCGTTGGGCATTGACGGCTTCCGGTTCGACCTGGCCTCCGTGCACGGCCGGCCGGGCGGTGGGCCCTTCGACCCGAACTCGCAGCTGCTCACCGCGATCGCGGCCAGCCCGATGCTCTCGGCCCGCAAGCTCATCTCCGAACCGTGGGACGCGACCGGCGAAGGCTATGCCGTCGGGCGGTTCGGTGAGAACTGGGTGGAGTGGAACGACCGCTTCCGGGACACCACGCGCGACTTCTGGCGCGGGCTGGAGGGGATCAGGGACCTGGGGTACCGGCTGTCCGGCTCGTCGGACCTGTTCGGCGCGAACCGCAGGCCGTGGGCGTCCGTCAACTTCGTCACCGCGCACGACGGATTCACCCTGCGGGACCTGGTGTCCTACGACCACAAGCACAACGAGGCGAACGGCGAGGACAACCGGGACGGGTTGAACCACAACCGGTCCTGGAACTACGGCGTCGAGGGCGAGACGGACGACCCGGCCATCGTCGCGCTGCGCACCCGGCAGGCGCGCAACATCGCGGCCACCATGCTGCTGTCCACCGGCACCCCGATGATCTCGATGGGCGATGAACTGTGGCGCACCCAGGGCGGCAACAACAACGCCTACTGCCAGGACAACGAGATCAGTTGGCTGGACTGGAATCCGGTCAACGGCAGGCCGGAAGCGCAGCACATGATGACGTTCTTCCAACGCACCCTGGCCATTCGCCGGGACGCGTTCGCGTTGCATCAGGGCGAGTTCTTCGACGGGCGGGCTCCGGGCGGCGGTGACGGCATCCCGGACCTGGTCTGGTTCAACCCGTGGGGTCAACCGATGACCGACCACGACTGGTTCGACGGCACCCGGCGCACCCTGCAGATGTGGGTCGACGGACGGGACGTGCGTGGTCACACCCGCGGCGGCGAGCCGCTGACCGATGATTCCTGGCTGCTGGTGCTGCACGCCGACGGTGGCGACACCACGGTCACCCTGCCGGGCGAGCCTCACGGCACTGCATACACGCCGGTGCTGGACACCGACACCCGCACCGGCGAGCCTGCCGACGCGACACCGCTGCCGGCCGGCGTCCCGCTGACGTTGCCCGGGCGGACGGTCTGGTTGCTCCGCGCCCACCGCTAGCCCCCCACCCGGCTAGCCCCGGCTAGCCCACGGCTAGCCCCCACGCGGCGCGGATCAACATCGCCGACGCGCATCAAATGGGCGACTTCTGTCCCACCATTCCCATAACCGCGACGTTTATCCGCGCCGAGGAAGTTGATCCGCGCCCCCCAAAGAGGCGCGGCTCAACACCTTTCGGGGTTGCCCTGCGGGGTCAGGCGGTGGTGACCAGACCCATTTCCGCCGGCGAGGCCAGCAGCTTGTTCCTGGGCAGCACCCGGACCGTGTAGCCGACCGGCCCGGATGTGGTCAGCGGCAGGTGCGCCTCGTACCGGAACCCGTCGCCGTTGCCGACGAAGGTCATCGGCATGGTCGAGACGTCATGCAACTGCTCGTTCATGTCGACCCGCCCGGTGACCGTCTGCACCTCGACGTCTTCCGGGGACAGGCCCCCGAGGTCGAGGTAGGCACGAACGGTCATCACGTTGCCCAACGACGGTTCGGTGCCGATTCCTGACGTATCGACGCTGACCACCCTGACGTTCGGCCAGGCGGCGCGCACCTGGTCCTTCCAGGCGGCCAGGCCCTTGGCCACGGTCAGGTCCGTGGTCACGTCCCTGGACAGCACGGACGCGGGACCGTAAAAGCCGGTGACGTAGTCGCGCACCATCCGGGTGGCCTGCACCCGGGGGCCCAGGTAGGCGAGCGTGTGCCGCACGGTGTCGACCCAGCCGTCGGGACGGCCGACCTCGTTCCGCCGATAGAACAGCGGGGCCACCCGCTTCTCGATCAGGTCGTACAGCGCGGCGGCTTCCAGGTCGTCGCGTCGCGTCTCGTTGCCGACCCCGTCGGCGGTCGGGATGGTCCAACCGTCGTGACCGTCGTACAGCTCGTCCCACCAGCCGTCGGAGATGGACAGGTTGAGCCCGCCGTTCAGCGCGGCCTTCATTCCCGAGGTACCCGATGCCTCCTGGGGACGGACCGGGTTGTTCAGCCAGACGTCGGCGCCCGCGCACAGCACCGCGGCCATGCCCATGTCGTAGTCGGGCAGGAAGACGATCCGGTGCCGGATGGTGGCGTCGTCGGTGAACCGCACCATCTCCTGCATGAACCGCTTGCCGCCGTCGTCCGCCGGGTGGGCCTTTCCGGCGACGATGATCTGCACCGGACGCTCCGGGTCGAGCAGGATCTTCCGCAACCTCGCGGGGTCGCGGAGCATCAGCGTCAGCCGCTTGTAGGTGGAGACCCGACGGGCGAACCCGATCGTCAGGATCGCCGGGTCGAGGATGCTCTCGGTCCAGCCCAGCTCTGCGACGGTGGCGCCCCGCTGCAGGTACGAGCTCCTGACGGTGTTCCGGGCGAGCGCGACCAGCCGCTGTCGCAGCGTCTGGCGCAGGTCCCACAGCCGTTCATTGGACACCTTCTCGGCGGCCGGCCATTCCGACGCGGAGGCCAGGTCCTGCCAGTCGGCCATGTCGCCGGCGACGTCATACATCTCCCGGGCCGCCCAGGTGGGTAGGTGCACCCCATTGGTGACCGAACCGATCGGCACCTCGTCCGGCTCGAATCCCGGGTAGAGCGGGGCGAACATGTTACGCGACACCGAGCCGTGCAGCTTGGCCACCCCGTTCGCGCGCTGGGCCGTCCGCAGGCCCATGTGCGCCATGTTGAACCGGCTGGGATCGTCCTCGGAGCCGAGCGCGATGACCTCGTCGGCGTAGATACCCGGCAGCAATCGTGAGTGCCCGTCCCCGCCGGCATCCAGGTAGTGCCGAACCAGGTCGACCGGGAAACGGTCGATACCGGCGGGCACCGGGGTGTGAGTGGTGAACACGGTGCCGGCCCGCACCGCCGAGAGCGCCTCGGAGAAGGTGAGCCCGTGGTCGGCGATCAGTGACCGGATCCGCTCCAGACCGAGGAAGCCGGCATGACCCTCGTTCATGTGGAAGACCTCTGGCATCGCGTGCCCGGTCGCCCCGGCGTACAGGTGCACCGCACGGGCGCCGCCGATGCCCAGCAGGATCTCCTGCTTGATGCGGTGGTCCTGGTCGCCGCCGTACAGCCGGTCCGTGGTTTGCCGCAGGAAGTCGTCGTTCGCCTCGTTGTCGGCGTCCAGCAGCAGCAGCGGCACCCGGCCCACCTGAGCGGCCCAGATCCGAGCGGTCAACTGGCGGCCACCTGGCATCGGCACACAGACGGACAGCTGCTGACCGTCGGCACCGAGCACCCGGTCGATCGGCAAACCCTGCGGGTCGTGCGCGGGGTAGTGCTCCTGCTGCCAGCCGTCCGAGGACAGCGACTGCCAGAAGTACCCGAACCGGTACAGCAGGCCGACCCCGATGATCGGCACACCCAGGTCGGAGGCGGACTTCAGGTGGTCACCGGCCAGGATGCCCAGGCCGCCGGAGTAGTTCGGCAGCACCTCGGTGACGCCGAACTCCATCGAGAAGTACGCGATGGCGGCGGGCAGGTCCTCGCCACTGGCGATCTGGTTCTGGTACCACCGCGGATCGGTGAGGTAGTGATCAAGATCCTCGGCCAGGTTGTGCATGCGCGTCAGGAAGGACTCGTCGACGGCGAGCTCCTCCAGGCGGGACACCGACACGGCTCCGAGCAGCTTGAGGGGGTCACCCTCGAGCTTGGTCCAGAGCCGGCGGTCGATATCGGCGAAGAGATCCTGGCTCGCCGGATGCCAGGACCACCGGAGGTTGCGGATCAGCGCACCGAGCGGTTGCAGCGCCACGGGCAGCTGCGGGCGCACGGTGAAACGTCGGAGGGCCTTCACAACGGATCAATTTACTTCCTCGCGGCCCTGACGAAAACCCAGCGGAGAGGTGTTCAACAGTTTGTCACCCAACGAGAGGGCCCGTGCAGAATCGGTTTAGCACTCGGGCACCGGTGCGTACGCGAGTGCTGCATGCGAAAAATGGGCGGTTAGACCCCCAGAACGGCACGTTCCCGCCACAGGATCCACCGAAATGCGCTGCCAGTGGTTCACCCCGCGTCGATCGCCCGCCACGCTGTGTAATCACACGGCATCCCCGAGTCTTCCCCAAGCCTGCGCGACCAGGCCGACGAAGCGCCGGACGGTTGCCTGGGTGCGCCCACCAGCATCCGCTCGACCGCTCGATCTTCCCCCAGGCAAGACACGGCCTGCCACGGGGGAACCTGCCGGTGACGTCGTCGCGGGTGGGGCCTGTCAGGTCGCACGGCAGGTTCCGAGAGGCGCCGCGCGGGTGGCCGGACCTGAACTGCGCCCCGGGAGACCTACCGGTACGTTGGCCCCGTGGCTGGACGCATAGGACTGAACGACATCTTCCCCACCGTCGCCTGCGGCCGCTACCCGGCCAAGGCCGTGGTCGGTGAAGCGATCACCGTTTCGGCGAGCGTGTTCCGGGAGGGACACGACGCCGTGGCCGCCAATGTCGTGTGGCGCCCACCCGTTCCGCCCGGCACCCGCCGACGGACGTCGGCCAAGGACGCCGGGCCGCTGCTCCGGATGGCCAGGGAAGCATCCTGGAGCACGAAGCACGAGGCGACCGTGGTGCCCGACCGGCAGGGCCTGTGGACGCTGCAGGTCGAGGCCTGGAGCGACCCGCTCGGCACCTGGCGGCATGCGGTCGAGGCCAAGTCAGGGGCCGGCCAATCCGGCGAGGAGATGGCCAACGACCTGGAGACCGGGGCGTTGCTGCTGGAGAGGATCGCGGCGCGCCCCAAGCAGCGGTACGCCAGTGCTATCAAGGCCGCCATCGAAGCACTACGGGACGCCTTCCGCTCCGTGCCCGAGCGCATCGGGCCGGCACTGTCCGCGGAGATGTGGCCGGTGCTCACGGCCGACCCGATCCGCGAACTGGTCACCGCCTCGGATCCGGTGAGCATCTGGGTCGACCGGCCGCTCGCCGAGTTCGGCTCCTGGTACGAATTCTTCCCGCGCTCCAGCGGCGCGGAGATCGACTCGGCCGGCCTGCCGATCCGGCACGGCACGTTCAAGGACTCGATCTTCCAGCTCGACCGGGCCAAGTCGATGGGCTTCGACATCGTCTACCTGGCGCCCATCCACCCGATCGGCGAGGTGAACCGCAAGGGCCGCAACAATCCTGCCGAGCCGGGTGGCACCGTCAACCCCGATCCACGGGACGTCGGGTCGCCGTGGGCGATCGGATCGAAGGACGGCGGCCACGACGCGATCCACCCGGAACTGGGCACCATCGAGGATTTCGACGAGTTCGTGGCCGCCGCCAAGGAGCGCGGGCTCGAGGTGGCGCTCGACCTGGCCCTGCAGTGCGCGCCGGACCACCCCTGGGTCACCGCGCACCCGGAATGGTTCACCACCCGGCCGGACGGATCGATCGCCTACGCCGAGAACCCGCCCAAGAAGTACCAGGACATCTTCCCGATGAACTTCGACAACGACCCCGCCGGGGTCTACGCCGAGGTGCTCCGGGTGGTCCAGTACTGGATCGACCACGGTGTGACGATCTTCCGGGTGGACAACCCGCACACCAAGCCGATCAACTTCTGGGAGTGGCTGATCGCCAAGGTCCACGACAAGAACCCGGAGGCCATCTTCCTGGCGGAGGCCTTCACCAAGCCGACCATGATGCACGAACTTGCCCGCATCGGGTTCACCCAGTCCTACACCTACTTCACCTGGCGGACCTACAAGCAGGAACTCACCGACTACGGGGTCGAGCTTGTCGAGGGTTCGGACTACATGCGGCCGAACTTCTTCGTGAACACCCCGGACATCCTGCACGCGTCGCTGCAGTTCGGCGGTCCCGGCATGTTCGCGATCCGCGCGGTGCTGGCCGCGACGCTGTCGCCTACCTGGGGCGTCTATTCCGGGTTCGAACTCTTCGAGCACGAGGCGGTCAAGCCGGGCAGCGAGGAGTACATGGACTCGGAGAAGTACCAGCTGCGCCCGCGGGACTACCAGGCGGCGCTGACCCAGGGCAGGTCGCTGGAGCCGCTGATCACCCGGCTGAACGAGATCCGCCGCCAGCACCCGGCCCTGCAACGCATCAAAGGCCTGTGGTTCCACGACATCTCGAACGACAGCTTGCTCTGCTACTCGCGCCGCGACGAGACCACCGGCGACACCGTGATCGTCGTCGTCTGCCTGGACTCGCACACCCAGCAGTGGGGCGAGACCGACCTGTACATGCCGGCCCTCGGTCTGGATTGGAATGACGTCGTCGAGGTCACCGACGAGCTGTCCGGCGAGGTCTACCACTGGGGTCAGCGCAACGCCGTCGGGCTGGACCCGCACTGGCGGGCCGCACACATCCTGCGGGTACGGAACCAGTAGATCGCCGGTCACCGCCCCGTTGACCTGCGAAATTGACAATGGCGCCCGCGTCCCCAGCACACGCGACTGATGAACCACACTTGATCGAAGAAGGGTGAGCATGACCCAGACCGCCGGGCCGGTGGGGCACGCGCCTGTCCACGAGCCGCTGGCCAGCGATTTTCATTCCGCACGAAAGATCGCGCCGGATCCGGAATGGTACAAACGCGCGGTCTTCTACGAGGTGCTCGTCCGAGCCTTCGCCGACTCCAACGGCGACGGAACCGGTGACCTGCGTGGCCTGATCGACCGGCTGGACTACCTGGCCTGGCTGGGCGTTGATTGTCTCTGGCTGCCCCCCTTCTACGACTCGCCGCTGCGCGACGGCGGTTACGACATCTCCGACTACCGCAAGGTGCTGCCGGAGTTCGGCAACGTCGAGGACTTCGTGGCGCTCCTGGATGCCGCGCACGCCAGGGGCATCCGGGTCATCACCGACCTGGTGTTGAACCACACCAGCGACGCCCACCACTGGTTCCAGGAATCGCGCCGGGACCCGACCGGACCGTACGGCGACTACTACGTCTGGGCCGACGACGACACCGGCTACCCCGACGCGCGGGTCATCTTCGTCGACACCGAGCCCAGCAACTGGACGTTCGATCCGGTGCGCAAGCAGTACTTCTGGCACCGGTTCTTCTCCCACCAGCCGGACCTGAACTTCGAGAACCCGGCCGTCGGCGACGAGATGATCGACATCCTGCGGTTCTGGCTGGACCTCGGCATCGACGGATTCCGGCTCGACGCGGTGCCGTACCTGTTCGAGGAGGAGGGCACCAACGGCGAGAACCTGCCGCAGACCCACGAATTCCTCAGGCGGTGCCGCAAGGTGATCGACGCCGAATACCCGCACGCCATCCTGCTGGCCGAGGCCAACCAGTGGCCCGCCGACGTCGTCGACTACTTCGGTGATCCCAAGGTCGGCGGCGACGAATGCCACATGTGCTTCCACTTCCCTTTGATGCCACGCATTTTCATGGCGGCGCGGCGCGAGCAGCGGTTCCCGGTCTCGGAGATCCTGGCGCAGACGCCGGCCATCCCGCAGAGCGGCCAGTGGGGCATCTTCCTGCGCAATCACGACGAGCTGACCCTGGAGATGGTCAGCGACGAGGATCGCGACTACATGTGGGCCGAGTACGCCAAGGACCCACGAATGAAGGCGAACATCGGCATCCGCCGGCGGCTGGCGACCCTGCTGGACAACGACACCAACCAGCAGGAGCTGTTCACCGCCATGCTGCTGAGCCTGCCGGGCTCGCCGGTGCTGTATTACGGCGACGAGATCGGGATGGGCGACAACATCTGGCTCGGCGACCGGGACGGCGTCCGCACCCCGATGCAGTGGTCACCCGACCGGAACGCCGGGTTCTCCCGCTGCGATCCGGCCAGGTTGTACCTGCCGGCGATCATGGACCCGATCTACGGGTTCCAGACCGTGAACGTCGAGGCGCAGATGAACTCCACCGCCTCGCTGCTGCACTGGACCAGGCGGATGATCGAGATCCGGAAGCGGTACGCCGCGTTCGCCGTCGGTCAGTTCACCGATCTGGGCGGTTCCAACCCGACGGTGCTGTCGTACACGCTGCACCACGACGGCGACGAGCGTCAGCCGCCACACACCGTGCTGTGCGTCAACAACCTGTCCCGCTTTCCGCAGCCGGTGGAGCTGGACCTGCGTGACCATCAGCGGGCGGTGCCGGTCGAGCTGACCGGTGGCACGCCGTTCCCCCGGATCGGTCAGCTGCCCTATCTGTTGACCCTGCCGGGCCATGGCTTCTACTGGCTCGACATCACCGGCGAAGGAAGGTGATGTGACCAGATGAGCGACGAATCATCGATTGACAACAGCACTGCCACAAATTCAGCCGGGGTCGGCCTGGCCGACGACGTGCTGATCCCCATCCTCGCGGAGTACCTGCCCCACCAGCGCTGGTTCTCGGCCAAGGGACAGGAACTGGGCACCATCGAGATCATCGGCCGGGCCGTGGCCGCCAGGGATCTGCACGGTTCCGACATCGAGCAGGTGCTGTTCACCGTGGACACCCTGTTCGGCAAGCAGCGCTACCAACTGTGGATCGGCTGGAGCTGGCAGCTGCCGGATCGGCTGGCCCATGCGACCATCGGCTCCGGGTGGGGACGGGTCGCCTACGACGCACTGCAGGACCAGAACGTTGCTGCGCTGCTGATCAGCGCCATCGCGGACAACATCGACTTCGCTGGGGTGCGGGCCAGGGCCGAGCCGGACGCCGTCATCGACACTGCCGCACCGGGGTTGGTGATCGGTGCCGAACAATCCAACACGTCGATCGTGTACGGGCATTCGGCCATCCTCAAGGTGTTTCGCCGGCTGGAACCCGGTCCCAACCCGGACGCCGAGATCCACCGCGCGCTGCATGCCGTCGGTTCGACGCACATCGCGCAGCCGCTGGGCGTGATCACCGGGCCGGTGCACGGCGAGGAGACCACTCTCGGACTGCTGACCGAGTTCTTCGCCAACAGCGCGGACGGCTGGGCCATGGCCACCTCGAGCGTGCGCGACCTGATGAGCGAGGGCGATCTGCGCGCCGACGAGGTCGGCGGCGATTTCGCCGCCGAATCGCACCGGTTGGGCGAGGCCGTGGCCGCCGTGCACGCCGATCTGGCCCGGGCATTCGGTACGACGGTCGCCCACCACAGCGAACTGTCGAAGATCCTCGATCAGATGGTCACCGACGCCGAGGTCGCCATCGACCTGGTGCCCGAACTCGCCGAGCACCGCGGGCGGATCCTGGCGACGTTTGCCAGGGCCGGCGATCACGCGGCCGGGCTCACCGTGCAGCGCATTCACGGCGATCTGCACCTGGGCCAGGTTCTGCGAACGCTGAAGGGTTGGAGCATCATCGATTTCGAGGGTGAACCGTCGAAGCCGCTGGCGTACCGCAGGTCGCTGCACAGCCCGCTCAAGGATATCGCGGGCATGCTGCGCTCGTTCGACTACGCGGCGCGCGGTCTGGTGATCAGCCCACACACCGACGCACAGCACAAGTACCGAGCGGCCGAATGGGCCGAGCGGAACCGCCGTGCGTTCAGCGACGGCTACGCGAGTGTGGCCGGCAACGACCCCCGTCAGGCCGGGAGCCTGCTGCGGGCATTCGAGCTTGACAAAGCGCTCTACGAAGTTGTCTACGAACATGGACACCGTCCCCTGTGGGTAGCCATCCCCATGCAGGCCGTTGTCGCCCTCATCAACGCCGGAGGAAACTCGTGACCACGAACAACACACCGGATCCCGCTGCGGCCGCCAAAGCACCGGCGCCCGCAGCGGACGCCCCGGCTGCACCGGCCAAGGCGACCCGGACCCGCAAGCCGGCTGCTGCAAAACCCGCGACCGAGAAGACCGCGACTGAGAAGACCGCAACCGCGAAGACCGCAACCGCGAAGACCGCAACCGCGAAGACAGCGACCGAGAAGGCAGCCACAGCCAAGGCCCCGGCGGAGGCGGCAACGGCGAAAGCCCCGGCAAAGGCTGCGGCGAAGGCCCCCGCAGGGTCCAGGACCAAGGCCCCGACCGCTGCGACCGGAGCAGCCGCGCCCGAACCAGCTACCGATCGCGCGACCTCCGGTGCGGCCGGGTCGGCGACCGTCCGCGCCGGGTCCACGACTCCGCGGGGCGTGGACACCCCGCTGGCCAGCGGACAGGGCGCCGGCACCAGTCAAGACGTGACCAAGCCCGGCGGCGTCACCACCACCCATGACGCCAGCGCACCGGACGCGGCGCAGCCGTCGACGCCGGCCGGCCCGAGCATCGACGAGTACGAGAAGCTGATCGGCGGCGACATCCACGATCCGCACGGGATCCTGGGCGCGCACCCGACCGGCGACGGCCGGACCGTGGTGCGCACGCTGCGCCATCATGCCAAGAACGTCACGCTGCTGATGGGCGGCGAGGAAACCCCGTTCACCCACACCCACGGCGGGGTGTTCACGGCCGTGTTCGACGGCCCGGTCGGTGACTACCGGATCCGGGTGGACTACGGCCCCGGCGCCGTCTATGAGGTCGACGACCCCTACCGCTGGCTGCCCACCCTCGGCGAGATCGACCAGTACCTGATCGGTGAGGGCCGGCACGAGAACCTCTGGGACGTGCTCGGTGCGCACGTCCGGAGCTACGACACCCCCGGCGGTCAGGTCACTGGAACCTCGTTCGCCGTCTGGGCGCCCAACGCCAGGGGCATCCGGGTCAGCGGCGACTTCGACCATTGGTCGGGGGCCGGCACCCCGATGCGTTCGCTCGGCTCGTCCGGAGTGTGGGAACTGTTCGTACCCGGCGTCGGCGAGGGCACCAGGTACAAGTTCCAGATCCTGGGCCAGGACGGAGTCTGGCGGGAGAAGGCCGACCCGATGGCGTTCGCGGCCGAGGTGCCGCCGGCCACCGCATCGATGGTCACCGTTGCGCGTCACGAGTGGAACGACACCGACTGGATGTCGACCCGCGCGCAGACCGATCAACTGAACGGGCCGATCTCGATCTACGAGGTGCACGCCGGGTCGTGGAAGGTGGGCATCGACTACCGCGAAATGGCGGACGAGCTGATCAACGACCTCAGCGAGACCGGCTTCACCCACGTCGAGTTCCTGCCGCTGGCCGGGCACCCGTTCGCGCCGTCCTGGGGCTACCAGGTCACCTCGTACTACGCCCCGGACTCGCGCTTCGGTCGGCCGGACGACCTGCGGTACCTGATCGACCGGCTGCATCAGGCCGGCATCGGGGTGATCCTGGACTGGGTGCCCGCGCACTTCCCGAAGGACGAATGGGCGCTCGGCAAGTTCGATGGCACCTCGCTGTACGAGCACGCCGACCCGCGGCGCGGCGAGCAACTCGACTGGGGGACGTTCGTCTTCGACTTCGGCCGGCGGGAGGTCCGCAACTTCCTCGTCGCCAATGCGCTGTACTGGCTGGAGGAGTACCACATCGACGGCCTCCGGGTCGATGCGGTCGCATCGATGCTGTACCTGGACTACTCCCGCGAGGACGGCCAGTGGCTGCCGAACATCTACGGCGGCAACGAGAATCTCGACGCCGTGGCGTTCATCCAGGAGGCCAACGCGACCGTGGGCAAGCGGGTTCCGGGTGTGCTGATGATCGCCGAGGAATCCACCGCGTGGCCCGGGGTCACCCGGCCAACCCACCTGGGCGGCCTCGGGTTCCACCTGAAGTGGAACATGGGCTGGATGCACGACAGCCTCGGCTACATCTCCCGCGACCCGATCTACCGCTCGTGGCACCACAACGAGATGACATTCTCGTTGATGTACGCCTTCTCCGAGCAGTTCGTGCTGCCGATCTCGCATGACGAGGTGGTGCACGGCAAGGGTTCGCTGTGGTCCAAGATCCCCGGTGACGAATGGCAGAAGGCAGCCACGCTGCGGACGTTCCTGGCCCACCAGTGGGCGCACCCGGGTAAGCAGTTGCTGTTCATGGGGCAGGAACTGGGCAACCCCTGGGAATGGAACCAGGCGATCCAACTGCCCTGGCAGCTCAAGGACTACCCGTTGCACGCCGGCGTGCGCCGGCTGGTCGGCGACCTCAACCGCATCTACAAGAGCAGCCCTGCGCTCTACTCCCAGGACTTCACCCCGTCCGGGTTCACCTGGCTGGACGCGAACGACCGCCAAGGCAACGTGCTGGCCTATCTGCGGTGGGGCACGGACGGTTCCGTGGTCGCCTGCGTGTTGAACTTCTCCCCGATGCCGCACAGCGGGTACCGGATCGGGCTGCCCTTCAGCGGCGTCTGGCGCGAGGCACTCAACAGCGACTCGGAGCTGTACGGCGGGTCGGGCGCGGGCAACATGGGCGCGGTAGTGGCCGCCGAGAACCCCTCACACGGGCAACCGGCGTCGGCAACGATCACCATCCCGCCGCTGGGCGCACTGTGGCTGGTTCCCGAATCAGCTCAGTGAGCCGCTGACCAGCACCGGACCCCAACGCCGGCCCACCTGGGTCGGCGTTGCTGTCGTTCTCGCCGCGGCGCTGGTTCTCGCCGGCACGGTCACGATCGTCACGGCGATCGCGATCGGCATGGCCGCGGCGAGGGACGCAGGCTCGCCATTACCCGCCGAGCGCATCGATCCGGCACCGGGCGGCGCACCCATTTCCACCGTTCCCGCCGGCTCCGAATCCGACCTGACGGCGAACGAGAAGGACGTCGGCGCCGTGCTGGCCGATCTGGAGGACTTCTGGTCTGCGCACGGCCTGACGGGGTCCGCTCGACCGGCCGGCGGATACTTCGCCATGGATTCCTCGGTCGGCCCTTCCGGCGGCTCGGCCGGGGAGTCTGCGCTGTGTATCCAGGAGCCCTCGCAGATCGTCGGCAACGCCTTCTACTGTCCGCAGGGCGACGGCATCGTCTTCGATTCCGCCGCGTTGGTACCGGTGTTGCTCGGACGGTACGGCCCGGCCGCGCTGGCCACCGCGTTCGCGCACGAGTTCGCCCACTCGGTGCAGGCCAGGATCGGCCCGACGGCTGCCGACCGCCGCGCAGACCCGACCCGCTTGCCCTCGATCCTAATCGAGGCGCAGGCCGATTGCGACGCCGGAGCCTTCCTGGCCTGGGCCGTCGCCGGCGACACGTCCCGGGTCCGGGTGCCGACCGGGTCCGTGCTCCGGGCGATCACCCCGGTGCTCGACTTCCGTGATCCGGTGACCCTTTCCCCGGCGGACCCGACGGCGCACGGCCTCGGCCTTGACCGGTTGACCTTCCTGCTGCGCGGGTATCGCGACGGCGCGGCCGCCTGCCATGCGCTGACCAGAGATGACCTCGATCTGACCCTCGGCCGGGACGGCGTCGCCGACGCTGCCACCACACAACCCAGGTTCGCCTCGACCGATGAGGTGCTCACCGCCGCGACCGCGTCGGTAGCGGATTTTGTCGGCGACGCGGGTTTGCCTGGCACCGGCGTACCGGTCAGCGCGGACCAGGCGGACCTGGCCGTCGCGCGGCCGTACGGACAGTTCGCCGCAGCCACCGCCGTCGCGCTGGCCACCGGCCGGGAGATCACCGGAACCGACACCGGCGCAGCATGTTTCGCTGGCGCCTGGGTGGCGTCGGTGTTCGGGACGACCGAGGCGGGTCAGCTGGGTTCGTGGCCGGGGGACGCCGACGAGGCGCTCGACCTGATCCGCAGCGGGCCCGGCGCGACGTTCCAGCAGGTGGCCGCTTATGCCGACGGATTCCACGGTGGCTCCGCGCGCTGCGGCTGACTTATCAGTACAACCGCGCTGCGGCTGACCTGTCAGCACGCGTCAGTACGGCTCAGTACAGCGCCGCCGCCAATGCCCGGCGCGCCTTGACCACCTGCTCGTCGTCGGGCGGGAAGAGACCGAACAGCTCCACCAGATGCTCGCGGGCCTTTGTCCGGTCCTCGTCGGAGGTCCGCCGGACCGTGCTGATCAGCCGGTCGAACGCCTCCTTCAGCAGCCCGGAGGTCAGCTCGAGATCAGCGGCGGCGAGTTGGAGGTCCACGTCGTCAGGCGACGCCGCTGCCTTTTCCAGCACGTCCGGGGGCGCCGCCTCCACCCGGGCCAGCAGCGTGGTCTGTGCCAGCGCGGCCGCCGCCTGGGCGTTGGCGGGTTCGACGTCCAGAATCTGCCGGTAGCCACGCTCGGCGGCCGCATAGTCGCCGGCGGCAAGGGCTTCCTCGGCCGCCACGAACCGCGGGTCCTCCGGCTCCGGCTCGGGCTCCTGCTGGCCGTCGCCGACCTCCGCGGCGGCCCGCGCCTCGGCGGCCTTGATGCCCGGTAGTTGGTCGCGCAACGCGTCCAGCAGCGAGGTGATCCACTGCCGCACCTGCGGTTCCGGCAGGGCTCCGGAGAAGGCGTCCACCGGCTGACCACCGGCGACGGCGACCACCGTGGGAATCGACTGGACGCCGAACGCCTGGGCGATCCGCGGATTGGCGTCCACGTCCACCCTGGCGAGCACCCAGGAGCCACCAGCGGCCGTGGCCAGCCGCTCCAGGATGGGCGAGAGCTGCTTACACGGCTCACACCAGGTCGCCCACAGGTCGATCACCACCAGGACCTGGGTGGACGCCTGCACGATGTCGCCGAAGGTGGCCTCGTCGACGTCAAGGACGAATGGTGACCTGCCGGTGGCACCCGGTCCAGGGGCGGGGGCGCCCGGAACAGCGCCCGATCCAAGGCCCGGCCCGCCGCCGGGGGCGGTACCGGGCGCCGGGGCCGCCGGGCGGTTCTTCAGACCGGACAAGTCGACAGCGCCGGCGAAGGCCGCGGACATGGCGGCCTGCTGCCGGGATTGCGGGCGAGTCATGGGCCCATCTTCACATGACCTCGCGCACCGGATCACCCGCCGTCGGCTCTACCGATCAGCAGGCCCGCCACCGGCCCACCCGGGGTCACCAGGACCAGGCCGGGTCCGGCTCCTGTCCCTGCCCTTCCGGGACATCGACGTGCTCTTCGTTGGACGGCAGTTCCTGATTCGGGATCAGCGGACCGGCGGCGCCGTGCCGGCGGGCCCAGAGGTCGGCGCCGAACACTTCGTAATGGATGCGGTGGGGGTTGTGCCCGATCCTGATCAGCCCGTTGCGGATGTCGTTCATGAAGCCCAATGGGCCGCACAGGTAGATCTGCGCGGTGCCCGGCAGGGTCAACTCCTGCACCTTGACCCGGCCCCACCGGACATGCCCGGCCTCGTCCGACTGAACGGCTTGCGTCCCTTCGATTTCCTGGCCCGCAGATGCCTCGTCCGGCGCCTCGTACCAGGTGTACTGAGTGAAATCGGTCAGCTGCGAGGCGTGCAGGGCGATCTCGCTCATCAACGCATGCGATCCCGGGCTCCGGTCCGCGTGCACCGAGATCACCTTGCGGTTCGGCTGATTCTCCGCGACATCGTCCAGCAGCGCCGCCGTGTAGGTGATCCCGACCCCAGCGCTGATCAGCACCAGCGGAGCCGCGCTGGTGTCCAGGGTGACGTCACCGACGAACGGTCCGACGTCCAGCGTATCCCCCTCGCCCACGCAATCCTGCAGATAGGTCGAGACCAGACCGTCCGGAGCGCCGTCGTAGCCACGCAGCCGGCGCACGGTGATCCGGATGGTGCCCGGCTTGCGGCCGCGGGCGGGCGTGTAGTCGCGCAGATGCCGGGTGCCGTCCGCAAACGTGACCGCCACCGCCGCGTACTGCCCTGCCTTGAAGCCCGGGGTGGGGCCGCCGTCGGCGGGGGCGAGGGTGAAGGACATGGTGTCTGTCGCCTCGTCTTCTCGTCGGACGACCGTCCATGGGCGCCAGGGCACGTCCTCGGCGGGCGCGCCGTGTTGATGGCGCATCGCGTCGTCCGCGATGGACGAGGTCGCGAACAGCCAGAACACCTGATCCCAATGCCGCGCGATCTCGGGCGTTGTGCGGTCCCCCAGCACCTCGGTGAAGGCCTTCGACAGCACCCTGGCGGCGATCAGCACCTGGTCCGGGGTCAACCCGGAGGCCTGGTACGCGGCGATGACCGGGCTGAGCCCCTTGGACTGGGGGCCCGGTTCGGACACGTTCCCGCCGTCCCTGATCGCCGCCATGTCCACCAGCCGGCGGGAGTAGTGCAGCACCGCGCTCATCAGCGCCTCACGGTCGACGCCGGCATCATGGAAGCCGCGATCGAACGCCTGCAGCACGGGGGGATGAGTCGCGGCCATGATCCCGTAGAACTTCCGGGTCATCTCGGCCTGATGTTCGGCGACCACCGGAATGGTGGCCCGCACCGCATCAGCGGCGTAAGGGGACAACATAGTGAACTCCAACGGTCGGCCGGACGACGCTGTGTCGATCGAGGTGATGCCCGCCGGGTCCCGCGCGGGACAGGCCCCGACCGTTACGGCCAGGCTAATCGACTCCCAGCGTCCCTTTCCTGGCGGTCCGGGTGAAAGGGCCGAAGGTCCTTGATGAGCTGGGGATCAGATGCGGGCCGGCTCGGTATAGGTGCCCCACACGTCGCGCAACGCGTCGCAGATCTCGCCCAGGGTGGCCTCTGCTTGAACGGCCTGCAGCATGGCCGGAATCATGTTCCCGCTCCCCCTCGCGACGGCGACCAGCGCGTCCAGTCGGGCCCGCACCACATCGCCGTCGCGGGCGGCCCGGCGTTCGGCCAGCAGTTCGTTCTGCTGCATTTCCACCTGGCCGGAAATTCGCAGAATCTCCAGATCGTCGCCGATCCCGCCGATCCGGGAATTCACCCCGACCATCTTCTTGTCGCCCTTCTCCACCGCCAGCGTGTAGGCGAAGGCCGCGTCGGCGATCTCCCCGGTGAAGTACCCGTCCTCGATGCCGCGCAGGATGCCGCTGGTCATCTCGCCGATCGGGTGACGGCCGGACGGCACCGCCCGCGCCGCCATGTCCTTGACCCGGGTGAAGATCCGCTCGGCTTCGGCCTCCATCCGGTCGGTGAGCGCCTCGACGTACCAGCTCCCACCGAGCGGATCGGCGACATTGGCCACGCCGGTCTCTTCCATGATCACCTGCTGGGTGCGCAAGGCGATCTGTGCCGACTTCTCGCTGGGCAGCGCCAGAACCTCGTCCAACGCGTTGGTGTGCAAGGAGTTCGTGCCGCCGAGTACGGCCGCCATCGCCTCCACCGCGGTGCGCACGACGTTGTTGTTTGGCTGCTGGGCGGTCAGCGACACCCCGGCCGTCTGGGTGTGGAACCGCAGCCACTGCGCGCGGGGGTCGGTCGCGCCGTACACGTCCCGCATCCAGCGGGCCCAGATTCTCCGGGCGGCCCTGAACTTCGCGATCTCCTCGAAGAAATCGATGTGCGCATCGAAGAAGAAACTCAACCCCGGTGCGAACCGGTTGACGTCCATACCGCGGGCCAGGCCGAGTTCGACGTACCCGAAACCGTCCGCCAGCGTGTACGCCAGTTCCTGCGCGGCGGTCGATCCGGCTTCCCGGATGTGGAAACCCGACACCGACAGCGGCTTGTAGTCGGGGATGTCGGCCGTGCAGTACTCCATCAGGTCGCCGATCAGCCGCAGGTGCGGTTCCGGCGGGAAGATCCACTCCTTCTGCGCGATGTACTCCTTGAAGATGTCCGTCTGCAGTGTGCCGTTCAGCGTCGCGACCGGCACGCCCTGGCGCTGCGCGGCGACCAGGTACATGCAGAAGACCGGCACGGCCGGCCCGGAAATCGTCATCGACGTGGTGACCTCGCCCAGGTCGATCCCGTCGAACAGGGTGTCCATGTCGGCGGCGGAGTCGATGGCCACCCCGCAGTGCCCGACCTCGCCGAGCGCCCGCGGGTCGTCCGAATCGCGGCCCATCAGGGTGGGCATGTCGAAGGCGACGGAGAGCCCGTGCCCACCCTGCGCAAGGATCATCTTGTAGCGCGTGTTGGTGTCATGGGCGTTGCCGAAACCCGCGAACTGGCGGATGGTCCACGGTTTCCCGCGGTAGCCGGTGGCGTGCAGGCCCCTGGTGAAGGGGAACTCCCCCGGCCAACCGATGCGCTCGAACCCCTCGACCACGTCACCCGGGCCGGGTCCGTAGACAGGATCGACACTCATCCCCGACAACGTCGTGTAATCGGCGTCACGCACCCGCCCGGCGTCCTGCGCGGCCGCGAAGCGTTCCGACCAGCGCCGCCGGCCGTCGGCAGTGGACCGCCGTGCCGCCCCGTCCGTCATCGCGTCCTGGTGATCTGCGTCTGTCATATCCTGGTGACCTGCGTCGATGCTGCCCATCCGGACGTCCTTCCGGTTCGGGGGCCGTCATGCCCCCACAAATACCAGGATATCCGATAGTCGGACCACCGAGCATTGCCGCCCGCCCGCTGCGCACGTGCGCTGCGCGACCGGCCGACCGTGCTGCGCTACCGTGCTGCCATGACCTCGCACGTCCCAGCACCCGCGCTGCCGTTCGATCCCATTGCCAAAGCAGCGCAGACCTGGTCGGAACGCATCGGTCCGAACGCGTCCATGTCGGCGGTCACCAACGTCATGCGGGTCCAGCAGATCCTGCAGGCCACTGTCGACGAGCGCCTCAAGCCGCACGGCCTGACCTTCGCCCGCTACGAGGCGCTGGTGCTGCTGTCCTTCTCCCAGCGCGGTTCGCTGCCGATGCGGTTGATGGGCGAACGGCTGCAACTGCACCCGACGTCGATCACCAACATCGTCGACAGGCTCGAATCCGACGGCCTCGCGCGCCGACTGCCGCACCCGACCGATCGGCGCACCACCCTGGTCGAGCTCACCGAGGCCGGCCGGGCCCGCCTGCTCGACGCGACGACCGCGGTGACCACCGCCGACTTCGGGTTCGTCGGGCTGGACGACAAGGAACTCGAAGAGCTGTCCACGCTGCTCACCAAGGTGCGCAGGGCGGCCGGTGACTTTGCCTGACGCCCGGGCCTGACACTCAAGCGGTGTCCCACTTGAACACCCGGGTGGCGATGGCGGTGATGACGACCGCGAAGCCCAGCAGGATCGCGATCGGCAGGAACGCCGCGGACGCGGGCTCACCGCGCACCATCACGTCCTTCATGCCCTCCACCAGGTAGCCCATCGGCAGGAACTTGGACACGGTGACCAGCCACGCCGGCGCCGACTCCAACGGGATGAACGCACCCGACAGGAACGCCATCGGCAGGGTGATCAGGTTCGCCAGCCCGCTGCCGCCCTCCGCCGTCTTGGCCACCGACCCGACCAGCAGGCCGATCGCCAGGAAGGCCAGCGTGCCGGCCATCACCAGCGGGACGGCCATGTACCAGGCGCCGGAGAGTTTGAGGCCGAGGAACGGCAGCACCGAAATGCCGACGAACAGGATGAGTTGACCGATGGCCACGGCCATCGACACCGACACTCGCGAACCCACCACCGACGAGGTGGACACCGGTGCCAGCCGCAGCCGGCGCAGCAGCTTCTTCTCCCGCCAGGTGATCAACGTCAACGCGGCGCCGAAGACGGCGCCGACCGCGATGCCGTAGCCGATCATGCCCGGCGCGATGTATTGGATCGGTTGCAGCGACTCGTCTTCCACCTGCTGGGATTGCAGTGTGTAGGTGGGCGGGACCCCGGAGACCTGGATGTTGGTCTGGTCGACGAAGGCGGAAAAGGTGCCCTGCACAGTCCCGGCGACGACCGGGTCGGCGGAGGTGTAGTGCAGCATCAGGGTGTTCTGCTGCTGCTCGACGGCCGCGCCCGCGTCGCCCTTCTGCACCTCTTCCAACGCGGCGTCCAGGGTGGTACCTGGCACCAGGTTGATCACCCGGTCGAATTCGGCCCTCGCCTCCGCCGGCAGGGTGTCGATGAAGGGGACGGAGCCCACCTCGATGACCTTCGGGCGGGCGGCATTGTCGTTGGCGAAGATCGTGCCGAAGATGACGATGAAGAACAGCGGGAACAGGATGGTGAAGAACAGGCTCACCTTGTCGCGGTAGAAGCCCTTGAGCATCGCCATGGACAGGCTCCAGAAGGCCCTCATGCGCGGTACTCCCGTCCGGTGAGCGCCAGGAACATGTCCTCCAGGGTGCCGCCGCGTACCTGCAGGCCGGCGAGCGCGTCCAGCTCGGCCAGCGCGGCCAGCACCGGCGCCGGGCGGCGGGTCGCGATGACGGTGGAGACCGCGTCGGCGGTGACCTCGTCGGCCCCGTCGATGGCCGCGGCCGCCTCGACGCTGAGCGCCGCCGCCTCCACCGAGATCCGGGTGGGCGCATCCAGTTCACGGACCAGTTCCGCGGGCGGCCCGAGCTGGAGGATCTTGCCGTTGTCCATGATCGCGACCCGGTCACACAGCGACTCGGCCTCGTCCATGTAGTGCGTGGTGAGCACCACCGTCTTGCCTCGATCGTTGATGGCCCGCAACACATCCCACAGGTTCCGCCGGGCCTGCGGGTCAAGCGCCGCGGACGGTTCGTCCAGGAAGACGATCTCCGGGTCGTGGATCAGCGCGCAGGCGATGGACAGCCGTTGCGCCTGGCCGCCCGACAGCTTCTCTGCCCTGGTGTTCGCCTTGTCGGTCAGCGCGACCATCTCGAACATCTCGTCCACCCGCTGCGCAGGGGTGCCGTACAGCGCCGCGAAAGTGGCCAGTTGTTCGCGGGCGGTCAGCCGTTCGAAGAACGACGTCGCCTGCAGCTGAACGCCGATCCTGTTCAGCAGTTTGGGGTTGCGTGGCCAAGCCGGCTCGCCGAGCACCTTCACGGTGCCGGAGTCCGCCTCCCGCAGCCCTTCGATGATCTCCAGCAGGGTGGTCTTGCCAGCGCCGTTGGGTCCGAGAATGCCGAAGAACTCCCCCTGGCCGACGCTGATGGACACGTCGTCGACGGCGGCGAGGTCCCCGTACCTCTTCACCACATTGCTGGCCACGATGGTGTCGGCCATGGCCCCGACGCTAGCCCAAAGGGGCCTGGCTGTCGGCAGCCAGCTCTGAGGCCACTTCGCGGGCCACTACTGTGCTGACTTCAGCGGCCAGCCAGCTCAGCAGGTCCACCGCGCCCTGGTGGTGGTCGGTCTCGCCGCCGGCGACCACATGCGCCGCGGCCGCCAAGTGCGCCCGGCCCGCCGCGGACTCCAGCACTCCGTGAATGCGTTCCAGCACCACCGCTTCCACCGCGACCTCGGCACGCCGCTGCCGGCGCAGCGCGGCGCCGCCATGCGTGACGAGGAACTGATCATGGTCGGACACCGCGGCCAGCAGCTCGTCGATCCCGACCGGCCCCGCCGACCCTCGAGCGTTGTCTGCGGCGATGGTGGAGAGCACCGGCACCCGCCAGCGCTCGGGCCCCGCGGTGCCTGACCTGCCCAGCGCCACCATGCCCTTCAGGTCGCGGACCGTGCTGGACGCGCCCTCTCGGTCGGACTTGTTGACCACCAACACATCCGCGATCTCCAGCACACCGGCCTTTGCGGCCTGGATGCCGTCACCCATCCCGGGCGCGAGCACCAGCACCACGGTGTCCGCCAGCCGCATCACCGCGACCTCGTTCTGGCCGACGCCGACGGTTTCCACCAGCAGCACGTCGAACCCGATGGCGGAGAACAGGTCGGCGGCCCCCGGCGCCGCCGCCGACAGGCCGCCGAGATGCCCGCGGGTGGACATCGACCGGATGAACACCCCGGGATCGGTGCTGTGCTCGGCCATCCGCACCCGATCACCCAGCAGCGCACCACCGCTGAACGGGCTGGACGGGTCGACCGCCAGCACGGCGACCCGCAGTCCCTGCTTCCGGTACCGCGAGATCAGCGCGGTTCCCAGGGTGGACTTGCCCACCCCGGGCGGCCCGGTCAGCCCGACGATCGTTGCCCGCCTGGGCAGACCGGCCAGCGTCGCCGCGACCGCCGCGGCGCGGGCGCCACCTGTCTCGATAGCCGTCAGCAGGCGAGCGGTGGCCCGGATCGAGCCCGCCGTCGCTGCCGCGACCATCGCGGCGACGGGGTCCGCCGGTGGATCGGACCGCGCGTCGGTAGATGGATCGGACCGTGATTCTGACACCGGCCCAGTCTGTACCAAACGCCGGCGGGAGCCAGGTCGAGCGTCAGGAAGGTCGGGCCACCTTCAGGATCAGCGCGTCGCCCTGCCCGCCGCCACCGCACAGCGCGACCGCCCCGGTGCCGCCGCCGCGACGGCCCAGCTCCAGCGCGAGGTGCAGCGCCAGCCGGGCACCGGAGGCGCCGATCGGGTGGCCGAGCGCGATCGCGCCGCCGTTGACGTTGACGATGTCCTCGCTGATGCCCAGATTGCGCGCCGAGGCGATGCCGACGGCCGAGAACGCCTCGTTGATCTCGATGAGGTCGAGGGTGCTGGGATCGATGCCGGCCTTCTTGCAAGCCGTGCGGATGGCCTTGGCCGGCTTGTCCTGCAGCGTCGAGTCGGGCCCGGCTACCATGCCGTGCGCACCGATCTCGGCGATCCACTCCAACCCGCGCCGGATGGCCTCGTCCTTGTCCATCACCAGCACCGCAGCCGCGCCGTCGGAGATCTGCGACGCCGACCCCGCGGTGATCGTGCCATCCGCGCGGAACGCCGGCTTCAGCATGCCCAGCATCTCGACGGTGGTGTCCCCGCGGATGCCTTCGTCGGAGTGCACCACCACGTCGCCGCGGCGACCGGGGACCACGACGGGCTCGATCTCCTCCTTGTAGATGCCGGCGGCGACCGCGGCGCCCGCCAGCCGGTGGGACCTTGCCGCGAAGGCGTCCTGCTCCTGGCGGGTGATCGGCTCCCGGTCGTTCGCCCGTTCGGTCAGCTCGCCCATCGGCACGTCGGTGAAGATGTCGTGCAGCCCGTCGTAGGCCAGATGGTCGACCATGGTGACGTCGCCGTACTTGAACCCGGCGCGCGAGGCCTTCAGCAGGTGCGGCGCCCTTGACATGGATTCCATCCCGCCGGCGATCACCGTCTTGAACTCGCCGGAACGGATCAACTGGTCGGCCAGCGCGATCGCGTGCAGCCCCGACAGGCACACCTGTTGATCGTCACGGCCGGTACGTCCAGCGGGATGCCCCCGGCCAGCGCGGCCTGCCGGGCAGGGATCTGCCCGCAGCCGGCCTGCAGCACCTGTCCCATGATCACGTACTCGACATCCGCCCCGGGTACGCCGGCGCGTTCCAGTGCCCCGCGGATCGCGGTCGCACCCAGCTCGGTCGCGCTGACTGTCGACAGCGCGCCGTTGAAACGTCCCATCGGGGTCCTAGCCCCGGCCACGATCACGGTTGAAGCCATGTAGGGAATCTAATACCCCGACCTGTCGGTACTGGGGGCTACCGTGGGCTCAAAATGTTTGGAGAGGCGAATCTCACTTGAAAATCACTGTGAAAATCACTGGCATAGACCATGTTGGGATCGCGGTGCCCGATCTGGACGCGGCAATCGCGTTCCACACCGGGGTGCTCGGCGGGCGTCTGGCGCACCGCGAGGAGAATCACGATCAGGGCGTCGTCGAGGCGATGATCGCCTACGACGGCGGCGCCCAGGTGCAACTGCTGGCCCCGCTCACCCCGGAATCGGCGATCGGCAAGTTCATCGACCGCAGCGGACCGGGCCTGCAGCAACTGGCGTACCGGGTGCCGGATGCCGCGGAGGCCACCGCCGCCGTCAGGGCGGCCGGGCTGCGGGTGCTCTACGACGAACCACGCCGCGGCACCGCCGGTTCGAAGATCAACTTCATCCACCCGAGGGACACCGGCGGCGTGCTGGTCGAGCTGGTCGAACCGGCGGCGGCATCCGATGCCCATGGCCAGTCGGACGGCGTTGCGTCCACGGGGTCGGCTGCGAGCGGTGAGACGATGACCGCATGAGCTCCAACGAGTGGCTGCCTGCCCAGATCCCCTTTGACCTCGTGCGCCGCGGGTTCGCGCCCGACCAGGTGACCGCGCACCTGGAGCGCCTCGAATACGACCTGCGGATCGCGACCGCGAACAGCGACGCGACCAACCAGCGGCTGTCCGAACTGACCGCCCACCTGTCGGCGGTCCAGTCCGAGGCCGACGACCTGCGCGCCCAGCTGGACCACCTGGCCCTCGAACCGGTGTCGATGACGGGATTGTCCAACCGGATGCAGCGGATGATCCGGCTCGCCGAGGAGGAGGCCGCGGAGATCCGGGCCCGCGCCAACGCCGAGGCCGACCAGGTCAGAGCGGTGGCGTCCGCAGCCACCAACGCCACCGCAGCGGAACGGGAAGCCTTCGACGGGGAGCGCGAACGCACCCGCCGGCAGCTCGCCGAACAGGTCAAGAACCTCGTGGGCGAGGCCACCGCCGACGCGGAGAACCTCCGCCGAACGGCGGGCGCGCAGGCCGAGGCAACGGTGACGGCCGCCACCGCGGAAGCCGACCAGTTGCTGACCGATGCCAGGAACGAGTCCACCCGGACGTTGGCCGCCGCGCGTGCCGAGGCGCAAAGCACGCTGCTGGCGGCCCGCACCGAGGCCACCGACACGCTGACCAGCGCCCGGCAGGAGGCCGAACACACCACGACCACCGCGCGGACAACGGCCGAAGGACTCACCGCAGCCGCTACGGCCGACCGCGACCGACTGGACAGCGAGGGCGAGGCCTACCGCCGGCAGGTCGCGGAGGACTTCGAGATCGCGATCAGTGCCCGTCGCAACGAGGCCCACCAGCGGCTCACCGAGCGTGAGGAGATCTCCGTCGCCGACGCACAGCAGCGCGTCGCGGAGGCCACCGCGGAAGCGAACCGGCTCATCTCCGAGGCGACGGCCGAGTCGGAACGCCGGGTCCGCGGGGCCACCGACCACTCCGCCGAACTCATCCGTCAGGCGGCCGCCGAATCGCACCAGCGGGTCGCCGAGGCCGACCAGGCGGTCAACGCGCTCACCGACCTCCGCACCCGGCTGCTCGAACAGCTCGACTCGCTGCGCTCGCATCTCGGCCAGGTCGACCAGTTGGCGGCGTCCGCGCCGAAGCTGCTCGATCCCCCGACAGCCGAGGCCGGCCGCGCCGTCACGGACGACTTCCCCGCCGATCCCGCGGGCCGTCCCACCGACCTGCCCGAATCCTACGACTCCGGTGAACCCGGCCCCTGGGACGAGGAGAGCTCCGTCCGGTCCTACCGCTCGGGTGAGCGTTGGAATCAGCCACATCAGACCGAGCAGCCACAGCAGACCGAGCAGCCACAGCAGGTGAAGGCCGCGCCCAACCCGCCGGCCGACGAGGCCGCCACCGTGCGAACGGCTGCCGACCCCCTCGAGGCCGACGATGCGCCGGACGACAGCGCGTCATCGGCCCAGACCGACACCATTCCCACCATCAAGGAAGAGCACCTGGTCTCGGTCGCGCAGGAGCTCCCGGACCAATCAGCGCACCGCGGCGGTTTCCGGACCTTCGCCGATCGGGCCCGCACCGGCGGTCGCTGAGGAATCCAGCACTGAGCAAGCCAGCACTGAGCAAGCCCACCTCAGACCCGATCCCCGGCTGACACCACCGCGAAGATCTCGGGCGCGCGCTCGAGGTAGCGGTCCGCGGTCAGCCGGGAGGACAGCCAGAGCGCGAAGCCGCCAACGGCCAGTCCCAGCAGCAGCGACACCCAGCCCCACACCGGGGCGACGGTGAGCGACAGCACCGTCGCGATCCCGGCGGGAACGGCGATCACCGCACCGCCGAGGAGCACGGACAGGCTGGCGGCGAAGGTCCTGCCCTTCTGACCCGGAACGCTCGAGGCGAACAGCGACGTGCGGCTCTGCGGCATCGCGTACGGGATCGCCGCAGACACGAAGCAGGCCACCGCGATGCCCCCCAGCAATGCCGCGAAGCACACCCCGAGCGCCGCCGGGATCTTGTCGTAGTCGTCGTGCCACACGGCCTGGATCGCCACCGCGATCAGCAGGATGACGGTGCCGGGCACGATCGCGGCCAACGCGTGGCCGAAGACCTCGCCGCGGGCCCGCACCCGGTCGCTGATGGTCTGCAGGTGCAGCCATAGGCCGGATCCCTCCACCCCGTACTGATTGCCGGCCTGCGCGCCCACCAGCAGCGCGCCGAAGGCGACCGCGAAGACCGCGCCCTGTCCCCGGACGATCAGGAACGGGTAGAGGATCGTCAGCAACGCGATCATCAGCCACGGCATCCGCCGCATCGGATCCCGCCAGACCAGCAGCCGATCACGCCCGGCGACCACCTCCATGGTGCCCACCACCCCGATGGCCACCGCGTGACCCTCGTGTTCCCGGCCGGCCGGGGAGGACCCGGCGGTCGCCGACGGAACGGTCGTCAAGCTGCGGGCCAGCGCCACCGACCACCACCACCAGGCCAGCGCCAACGTCGCCGCAGCGATCAGCACGGCAAGCCCGGCTTTCGCGAGCTGGCCGGCCGCGATCAGCGACGGCACCGAGGCCAGCGCGCCCGGCGGGGTCCAGGCCAGCGCGGACGCCAGGCTCGACGCGCCCGCAGGCACCCCGGTCTGGTCACCGCCGGAGTTCAGCAGGGTGACGAAACCCATGTACAGCACGAAGATCCCGAACCCGACGGCCATCCCCAGGTCGCGCCCGCGCCGACTGGTCATCAACGCCGACATCGAGGTGGACGCCGCGCGGGACAGCACCACGCAGGTGATCAACTGGACGACGGCGCAGACCAGCGCGACCGGGAACACCGACCATGGCACCCCGATCGCCACCGCGGCGCCGAACAGGATCACCATGTTGGCCAGCGGCAGATAGCCGATCAACGACGCCGTCAGCAGCCCGCGCTGCAGGATCTGCGGGCGGATCGGCAACAGCGCGAACCGGTGCGGATCGACCGTCTCGTCGACGCCGAAGGCCACCAGCGGGCTCAGCACCCAGGCGACCAGCTGCACGACGAACAGTGTGACCACCACCGGGGTGGCCGCTTCCGGCACCGAACGCAGCGCGGCCAGCCCGACGGTGATCAGGCCGACGAAGGCCACCGCCACGACGAATCCGACGATCATCCAGATTCGGGTGGCACCGCTGGTGGCTCGCAGCCGGCTGGTGACCAGACGCCATTTCAGGCTTGCGAAGATCCCAACCACGACAACCCCCCTTCGCCGACGTCCGCGGCGCCGATCAGGTGCAGGAAGGCGTCGTCCAGGCTCGCCGCCGAGCCGCGGACCTCCGCGAGATGGCCCGAGGCGATGATCTTCCCGGCGGCGATGACTGCGACGTGCGAGCACAGATCCTCGACCAGCGCCATCACGTGCGAGGAGAACACCACCGTGCCGCCGGCTGCGGTGTACCGCGACAGCACCGTCCGGATGATCCGGGCGGAGACCGGGTCGACGGCTTCCAGCGGTTCGTCCAGCAGCAGCACCCTCGGCGAGTGCAGCAGTGCCGCGGCCAGGGTGATCTTCTTGCGCATACCGGTGGAGTAGTCGGCCACCAGCTTGTTCCCGGCGTCGGCCAACTCCAGCACGCTGATCAGCTCGGTGGCCCGGTCCTTGACCACCTGTGCCGGCATGCCGCGCAGCCGACCCAGGTAGCTGAGCATCTCCGGCCCGGACAGCCGCTCGAACAGCCGCAGCCCCTCGGGCAGCACGCCCATCCGGGCCTTCGCCGCGGGCGGGTCTGCCCACACGTCGACACCGGCCACGATCGCCCTGCCGGCGTCCGGTCGCAGCAACCCGGTGACCATCGACAGCGTGGTGGTCTTGCCCGCTCCGTTCGGGCCGACCAGGCCGAAGAACGAACCGGTGGGGACATCGAGGTCGATCGCGTCCACCACCCGGCGGCCGTCGAAGGACTTGGTCAACCCCCGCAGCGCAACCGCCTGACCGGCCGCCGACGCGATGGCCTCCTGCTGGCCGGGATAGTGCGGGAGGATCACAGAGGGTGAACTCTGATCGCTGTTTGTCGTCGCATCCGTCATGCCGCCACGATAGATCGCGGCACCGTCAGAATCGACGCGATAGCCAGTCGAGGACGACCACGGCGAAACCTTCAGGGTCCTCGGCGGGGGTGAGATGCCCCGCTCCGGGCACTTCCACCAACTCGGCATCCCTTGCCGCGGCGGCCATTTCGTGAGCCGCGGCCGGCGGGGTCACGGCGTCGTCCTCCCCCACCACGATCAGCACCGGAACGCTCGCCGCGGCCAGCACGGCGGTCGAGTCGGGGCGCCCGGCCATCGCGCGCTGCGCCCAGGCGATGGTGGCCGCCGGAACGCTGTCGGCGATGGCGGCCAGGGTGGCGCGAATGTCGTCGGAGATGCCCGCGGCGACCAACGGGGCGATCGCGTCCGGACCGCTGGCAACATCGCCGCCATCGGCCCTCGCCGCCACGCCCTGTCGCCGCTCGACCGCGGCTGCGTCGTCGGGCCCGCTCCGGGTGTCCACCAGGACCAGACCCTTGACGCGCTGCGGGTGTCGTCGCAGCAGTGCCAGCGCGACGTAACCGCCCATCGACACCCCGCCGAGCACCGCCCGGTGCATCCCTGCGGCGTCCATGGCGTCCACCACGTCGTCGGCCAGCAGAGCGAGGTCGGGCGTCGCGTCACCCAGCGGAGGTCCGGAGCCGAACCCGCGGAGGTCGGGCGTCAGCATGGTGGCCGCCGCCGAGAGGTCGGCGCGCACGCTGTCGAACATCCGTGAGTCGAAAGGAAAGGCGTGCAGCAGCACCAGATTCTCCACGCCCCGATCCTGGCACGACGGACACCGGGCGGCGCGGGCTCCGGCCCTCGGCCCGGGTCACGGCACCGGGACGAACACCACGAGCAGCAGCCAGGCGAAGATCGCCGACGGCAGCAGCGAATCCATCCGGTCCATGATCCCGCCGTGACCGGGCAGCAGGGTGCCCATGTCCTTGACGCCCAGATCGCGCTTGATCAGGGACTCCGCCAGGTCGCCGGTCGTCGCGGTCAGGGCCAGCACGGCACCGACCAGCGCGCCCTGCCACCATTGCCCGCCGAGCATCAGCCACACGGTGAGCGCGCCGCCGATCATGGCCGCCAGCACCGATCCGGCAAAGCCCTCCCACGACTTCTTCGGCGAGATCGTCGGCGCCATCGGATGCCTGCCGAACAGCACGCCGGCGGCGTAACCACCGGTGTCCGAAGCCACCACCATGATCAGGAACGCCATGATCCGGTAGGCACCGTCGCTCGGCGCCAGCATCATGGCCGCGAAGCTGGCCAGCAGCCCCAGGTAGACGGTGATGAGGATCGATGCAGAGACGTCCGCCAGATACCCGGCCGACCCGCGGCCGAACCGCCACGCCATGCAGGCCAACGCGGTGAACGCGACCCCGAGCGCCTGGGCGGTGTGGCCGTAGGGCCAGGCCAGCACCACGGTGGCCGCCGACCCTAGCGCCACCGGGATCCAGCTGATCTGGATACTCCGCGCTGCCCGCAGCGTGTACTGCAGTTCCCAGATGGAGGCGACGACCGCGGCCACGATGATGATCATGAACGTCTGCCGGTAGGTCAGCAGCGAGGCGATGATCACCGCTCCGAGGCCGAGCCCGACGGCCACCGCCATCGGCAGGTTCCGGCCCGCGCGGGAAACCTGCTCAGCGGGTGGGTGCGGCGGCTCGGCCGACCCGGTGCCGGCGTCCTGGGAGCTCATCAGACTTCCAGAAGCTCGGCTTCCTTGTGTTTGACCAGGTCGTCGATCTGGCCGACGTACTGGTCGGTGAGCGACTGCAGCTCCTTCTCGGCCCTTGTCACGTCGTCCTCGCCGACCTCGCCGTCCTTGGACAGCTTGTCAAGGGCGTCCTTGGTGCGCCGCCGGATGTTGCGGATCGCCACCTTGGCCTCTTCGCCCTTGTGCCTGGCGGTCTTGCCCAGTTCCCGCCGCCGCTGCTCGGTGAGCTGCGGGAAGACCACCCGGATGACGATGCCGTCGTTACCAGGATTGACCCCGAGGTCCGAGTCGCGGATCGCCTTCTCGACGGCGTGCAGCTGGCTGGCGTCATAGGGCTTGATGACGGCCATCCTGGCCTCCGGGATGTTGATGGAGGCCATCTGGGTCAGCGGGGTGGGCGCGCCGTAGTAATCGATGATGATGCGCCCGAACATGTTCGGGTTCGCCCGCCCGGTGCGCAGGGTGGCCAGATCCTCCTTGGCCGCCGACACCGCCTTCTCCATCTTCTCTTCGGCGTCGAAGAGAGTCTCGTCGATCATTCGTTGCGCCTTTCGAGATCGGTGCGGGTCGGTTCACGAAGGGGCGTGTACACCAGTGTGCCGATGTCGGCCCCCCGCACAGCTTTGCCGATGTTCCCGTTGACCAGCAGGTTGAACACGATGATCGGCATGTCGTTGTCCATGCACAGGCTGAACGCGGTGGCGTCTGCGACCTGCAGGCCACGCTCGAGGACCTCGCGGTGGGTGATCTCGGTGAACATCTTGGCGTCCGGCACCACCCGCGGGTCGGCGTCGTAGACCCCGTCGACGGCCTTGGCCATCAGCACCACCTCGGCACCGATCTCCAGCGCGCGCTGCGCCGCGGTGGTGTCGGTGGAGAAGTAGGGCATGCCCACCCCGGCACCGAAGATGACCACTCGGCCCTTTTCCAGGTGCCGCTGCGCGCGCCGAGGAATGTACGGCTCGGCGACCTGGCCCATGGTGATCGCCGTCTGCACCCGGGTGTCCAGGTGATGTTCGCGCTCAAGGAAGTCCTGTAGGGCAAGGCAATTCATCACGGTGCCGAGCATGCCCATGTAGTCCGCGCGGGCCCGGTCCATCCCCCGTTCGTGCAGCTGGGCGCCGCGGAAGAAGTTGCCGCCGCCGATGACCACCGCGACCTGCACCCCGTCGGCGGCCACCTCGGCGATCTGCTCGGCGACCGCAGAGACCACGTCGGGGTCGACGCCGACCTCGCCGCCGCCGAACATCTCACCGCCGAGCTTGAGCACGACCCGTTTGAACTGCCGCCTGGGATACACGTCCGTCATGCCGTCTCCGCCCTCGCTGTGCTGCGCCTCGTCGTGACCCGCACCGTCATGCGCGTGGTCATGATCAGCGTGGTGATGATCTGCGTCGTGAGGATGGGCCCACCCCTGCCGCAGGCATACCACTGGGGCCGGTGCTGCGCGCACCGGCCCCGGTGTGGCCGAACTCGACGTCTCAGGCTGTGCCGACCTCGAACCGGCTGAACGCCGCGACGCTCACGCCGGCCTCGGCGAGCAACTTCCCGACGGTCTTCTTGGAGTCCAGCACCGAGGGCTGCTCGGTGAGCACGGCCTCCTTGAAGAACCCGTTGACCCGACCCTCGATGATCTTGGGCAGCGCGGCCTCCGGCTTGCCCTCCTCGCGGGCGGTCGCCTCGGCGATGCGCTTCTCGGATTCGACGATGTCGGCCGGGACCGCGTCGCGCGAGACGTACCGGGCTTTCAGCGAGGCGATCTGCATGGCAGCGCCACGGGCAGCTTCCGCGTTGTCGCCGGTGTACTCCACCAGCACGCCGATAGCCGGGGGCAGGTCGGCCGACCGCTTGTGCAGGTAGACCGCGGTATTCCCGTCGTACTTGACGACCCGGCGCAGCTCGAGCTTCTCGCCGATCTTCGCCGACAGGGTGTTGATCGCGTCGGCCACGGTCTCGGAGCCGAGCTCGGCGCCCAGCACCTCGTCGACGCTGGCTGCGGTCACCTCCGGCGAGTCGACGACGGTGACGATCCGCTCGGCCAACTGCTGGAACTCGTCGTTCTTGGCCACGAAGTCGGTCTCGCAGTCCAGTTCGATGAGAGCGTTCCCGGACGTAGCAACCAGGCCGTTGGCCGTTGTCCGCTCGGACCGCTTGCCGATGTCCTTGGCGCCTTTGATGCGCAGGAACTCGACGGCCTTGTCGAAGTCACCGTCGTTCTCGTCGAGAGCCTTCTTGCAGTCCATCATCCCGGCCCCGGTCAATTCCCGGATCCGCTTGACGTCAGCGGCACTGAAGTTCGCCATGATCGGCGCTGTCCTTGTCTTCTCGGTCTTGTCGATGGTCAATTCCTGCACACTCCGCCGGGTGCACTGCGGCTGGCGGAATCGCTGTCCCGACCCGATCGGGCGATCGGGACGGCGATTTCGGTTTCAGTTCAGGCTGCTGCCCGGGGCCACCACGCTGACCTGCTCGTTCGGCACGATCTCGGCGACGCCTTCGATGCTGTCGGCCTGGACCTCGAGCAGCGCCTCGGCGCCGGCTTCGGTCTCGGCGA
>JBBQGJ010000014.1:0-39999 GCA_038322925.1 Mycobacteriales bacterium | reverse complement strand
CGATGTGTATTTCTGTGACCCTCATTCTCCGTGGCAGCGTGGAACTAATGAAAACACCAACGGCTTGTTGCGGCAGTATTTTCCGAAGGGCACGGATCTGTCGTTGCATACCCAGGCCGATCTTGATAGAGTAGCTGAAGAGCTCAACGACCGCCCCCGCAAAACGCTCGGGTGGAAGAAACCAGCAGAGGTCTTCGCTGAATTGTTGGAGAGTTCAGTGTCGCCATGACCGGTTGAATCCGCCCCTGTAAATCAAGATCTTTTACGCGACCATGACCTCAGTGTCCTCTGGTGAGCGGCCTGACCGCGCGATCAGGATTGCAGCACGGCAACGGTGCGCGGCGGCACTGTCACGGAGTCGCCGGTCACCGAGGTCAGCTGAACAATGGGGTCGGCCCCGGCGACCTGCAACGGGTGCAGTTCCAGGCTCCCGGCGTCGGCCACCGCGACACTCTGCCACCATGGCGTTGCGTTGAACACCACGACGATCCGCTCGCGGTCGGGATCCAGATCGCCCGCCGGCTCACCCACCGCATCGCCTGAGGAATTGCCCCCAGAATCCGACAGCACCATGACGATGACGCCCTGCGGCTGGGCCGGCCCACCATGCGGGAACGAGACCCCCTCGACGATCCTCGCGGCCGAGCCGAGCCGGAAAAGCCTTGACGAGGAACGGATCCGCAGCAGATCAAGCGCCGCCGCGCGGGACGCAGCAATATCTGTGGGCTCCGGGACCAGCGCGGCGTTGGCCAGCAGGGAACGCTGCAGCTCCCAGCGCTGCTGGTTCTCACCGGCCGGCGGCAACCCCGAGCCGAACGCCGACGAGGTCCCGGTCCAGTCCACCCTGTTGAACCAGTCCCCGGAGTTGAACGAGTTGCGGTCCAATGACTTCGACCGGAGAAGGTCGGTGCCCGCGTGCCAGAACATCGGGCCCTGGCCCAATGCGACAACAGCCAGGCACAGGGTGTTCATCCGCACCCGGTCCGCCATCGGCAATGCCACCGGCAGTTTGATCGCGAGGACGTCGAAAAGTGTTTCGTTGTCGTGCGCGTCAACGTAGGTCACGACTTCGGATGGTTCTGCGCAGTACCCGGTCCCGGACCCCCCGTAGGGAATCTGCGATCCGGTGACCTGATTGCCCCACCGGTCGACCAGGGGGAAATCGCGGAGGTTCCCGGTCAGCCCGACCTTGATCCGGTCCTGTTCCAGCAGCAGCGCATCGAACTGTGCCATCGGCGGGCCGGCGGCGCTCGATCCGTTCGGATCGGTGTACAGGCCGGTGCCGAATCCCTGCACCCGCGGGTCCTGGTCGAAGGGACCGCCGCCGCGGACGGCGTCACGCAGCCGATCGTTGAACGTGCCGATTCCGGTTCCCGCCATTTCGGTCTGGGTGGCCTGGGTGAACCGGGCATTGTTGGCGACCTCGCCGAAATTCCAGCCCTCGCCGTAGACGTACAGCGACCGCCCGTCGACACCGTCGGTGGCGACCGTCAATGCGTCCAGTGCCGCACGGATTTTCAGCACGGTGGATCGCGGGTGGTGGCCCATCAGGTCGAACCGGAATCCGCCGACCCGGTAGTGCCGGGCCCACAGCAGCACCGAATCGACGACGAGCTTTTCCATCATCGCGTGCTCGGCTGCGGTGTTCGGGCAGCAGGTCGACTGCTCCAACTGACCGGTCGCGGACAGCCGGTGGTAGTAGCCGGGCACAATCCGGTCGAGCACCGACCGCGAGTCGCTACCGGACGCGACCGTGTGGTTGTAGACCACGTCGAGCACCACCCGCAGCCCGACACCGGCTACTGCGGAAACCATCTCGCGGAATTCCAGGGTGCGCGCCGGGCCATCGGGATCGGCTGCGTACGACCCGTCCGGCACCGAATAATGCCAGGGGTCGTACCCCCAGTTGAATCCGTCGGTGGCCGCGACCGCGGCGACGCACTCCTGCTGCGCGGTCCCGGCAGGATCGGCGGCGGACAGCGCGGCCAAGTCGCAGTCCGGGATCTGCCAGTTGGACTTGACGTCGTCGACGGTACTGAAGTCGAAGGCGGGCAACAGGTGCAGGGTGTTCAGCCCCGCCTTCGACAGCGCTGCCAGGTGCACCATCCCGGCGCTGCCCTGATGGGTGAAGGCGCGGTAGCCACCGCGGTCCGCTGTGGGAACCGTCGTATCCCCGATGGAGAAATCCCGGATGTGCAGCTCGTAGATCGCCGAGTCCACCGGCTGCGCCAGCGGCGGGATCACCAGCTCATCCCACCCGGCGGGTTTCCACTCGGCAGACTCCAGGTCGACGATCACCGAGCGCGCGGAGTTCGTGGTGAGCGCGACGCTGTACGGGTCGGTGACGAAATCGGTCACCACAGCATCGATCTCGGGGCGGTAGACGTCGACCTCGTACAGATAGCTGGCGCCTGCCCAGTCGGGTTCGCCGGTCACCGACCAGACCCCGTCATCATCACCGTCCATGGGTTGGGTCGACGTGGCACCGGACGGTGCGAGCACCGAGACGGCCACCCGCCGGGCAGTCGGCGCCCACACTGCCAGCGCTGGGATCGCGCCGTCCCAGACAACGCCGAGGTCTCGATCGATCGCATCGAAAAGGTCGTCCAGCACGCCCGGGATCTGCAGACCCGTTGCGGCCACGACGATTCCGGCGTCGTCGTAGGCCGCCAGCACCACCTGCCCGGTCAGCAAGCGCCGCAGTGCCGCCGGGTCGGCGTCGACCGGTCGCAGCCGGAGCGCCGCATACCCCGCGAGGTGCGGCCACTCGGCGACGGCGTCGGCAGGCAAACCCGCGGCGTCGACGTCCAACGGCAGTTCCGACGCCAATGCCGAACCGCCGACCACCCGACCGCCGTCCACCCGCAGTCCACCGTCCGGAGCGGCGTGCAGCCGGCAGCTCCAGCCGTCGGTGACGGCATCGACCGGGAGATCCCAGGCGATCAGGTCACGGCGAATCCACTGCCCGCTGCGGGTGGCCAGGTCCGCGGTGCTCGGCACCGGCCGAGACGTCACGGTGAGCAGATGCGTGCCGATGTCGTACCGGAAATCGGTGCGCGCCGGCGTATCCCAGCCGGCGGGCACGCTGAATTCGATATCCGGACCGCCCGGAACCCCTCCCGCGCCGTAGTTCTCGTTCCATGACAGCCCGTGGGTGACCTTGACCCGGTAGCTGCCGGCGGGCAGCCCTACAACGGTCCGGGTATAGCTGCCGTCGCCGTCGGGGTCCGTCAGCGCCGAGCCCAGGTCGCCAGGATCCCAGTCCGCCGGTCTACCGAGGGCGGTCTGGTAGTTCCCCGGCGCCGTGATGACATCCACCGTGGCGGGGTTCGCGTCAGTCATGGCCGTACGCCGATCCGTGCTGCTGTGCCATGCGAGCGCCTCCCGGGTCGGATCCGCCGGCGGCCGGGACGACGTTCACCAGCTGCCAGGCAGGATGGTGTCATGAACCGCCCGCTGATCGGAATCACCACCGACCGCCAGCCGGCCACCTGGGGGCGCTGGCATGAGGTGGACGCCACCCTCCTGCCTGCCGCATACACCGAGGCGGTCCGGGTGGGGGGCGGTACACCGATGCTCATCCCGCCGCTCGGGCCGGCGGACAGCGCGGCCGCGGTGGTCTCCCGGCTCGACGGGCTGCTCCTCTCGGGTGGCGCCGACGTCAATCCCTCCCGCTACGGTGCCGAGCCCCACCCGACCACCACCGGGTGGCGCGACGACCGGGACGTGTCCGAAATGGCCCTGGTGCATGCCGCCGACGACATCGGGCTCCCGCTGCTCGGCATCTGCCGAGGCATGCAGATCATGGCGGTCGCCGCGGGCGGGAGCCTGATCCAGCACGTCCCGAACGTGGTCGGAAGCGACCACCATTCGCCGGGACCCGATCTGTACGGCGCGGTCGAGGTGACCACCGAACCCGGAACCCGGCTCGCACAGATCCTCGGTGAGCGGGTCGCCGTGGCCTGCCACCACCACCAGGCCGTCGCCGATCATCCGGGATTCGTCGGCGCGGCCACCGCCAACGACGGCCTGCTGGAGGCCATGGAGGCACCCGGCGACCGCTTCCGGCTTGCGGTGCAATGGCATCCGGAAACCCAATCCGACCGCCGGCTGTTCGAGGCGCTCGCCGGCGCGGCGGGCGATGGGGCTACCCGGCTGCCGGCGCGGAGCCCCGTAGCGAGCGTCCTGCCCACCGGCTGACACCCGAGTCAGTAACCAGACCTCGCCCCGCTCGGCTCGAATGTCCGCCGTCGTCATCCTTGTGCCAGGCTGGCAGCCGTGCGCATGCAATTCGCCACCGGCCCGGACCCCACCGACCTGTTGATGCTGCCATGGTCCACCCCGCTGGCGGACTGGCCCAAGGAGAAACTGGTCTCCCTTCCTCGGGGTATCTCCCGGCATGTCGTCCGTTTCGTCCGGATCGGCGGCATCGTGTACGCGATCAAGGAGATCAGCCAGGGCTTGGCCGAGCACGAGTACGCACTGCTCCGCGAACTGGCGAAATTGAGCATTCCGGTGGTGCAGGCCGTCGGCGTCGTGGCCAACCGGCTCACCCCCGCCGGCGAGCCGCTGGACGCGGCGCTGGTGACGAAGCACCTGCGCTTCTCGCTGCCGTACCGGGCGCTGTTCTCCCGACGAATGGATCCGGACCTGGAGACCAAGCTGTTGGACGCGCTGGCCGAGTTGCTGGTGCGGCTGCACCTGCTCGGATTCGCCTGGAAGGACTGCTCACTGTCCAACACCCTGTTCCGCCGGGACGCCGGCGCGCTGGCCGCGTACCTGGTGGACGCCGAGACCGGCGAACTGCGGGAGAGCCTGTCGAACGGGCAGCGCGCGCAGGACCTGGAAATCGTCGAGACGAATGTCGCCGGAGAGCTGCTGGACCTGCAGATGTCCGGCCTGCTGTCCGAGTCGATCGACCCGTTGGAGACGGCGCTGTCGATCATAGAACGCTACGAGCGGCTCTGGGAGCTGCTCACGGCGCCGCAGAACATGGGCGAGGACGAGTGGTGGCGGATCGAGCAGCGGCTGCGCAAGCTCAACGAACTCGGCTTCGACGTCGCGCAGATCCAGATCAACGAGAAGGACGGCGACCCGCACGTCATGGTGCAGACCCAGGTCGTCGACGCGGGGCACCACCGGCGCCGGTTGTTCGCCCTCACCGGCATCGACGTCCAGGAGAACCAGGCCAGGCGGATCCTCAACGACCTGGACACCTACCGGTCGCAGGCCGTGATGCCGAACACCGAGGTCGACGAGGACACGGTCGCGCACCACTACGTCACCGATGTCTATGACCCGGTGATCGAGGCGATTCCCCGTGAGCTGGCGGAGAAGCTGGAACCCGCCGAGGTGTTCCACGAGGTGCTGGAGCACCGTTGGTTCCTGTCCCAGGCCGCCGGCCACGAGGTGTCGATGGAGCGGGCGACCCAGTCATATTTCGACACGATCCTGCGGTACCGGCCGGACGAGAAGGCGTTCCTGGATTCGAGCCTGATGGGTATCGGCGCGCTCGACGCCGACGACATTGACGACGCTGTAGACGCTGTAGACGCTGTAGACGCTGTAGACGACCTGGAAAACAGTGTGGACGCCGCGTACGCCGACGACAGCGTCGACTGAGCGCCAGACGTTCGCGACAGGCCCGGCATGGACCCAGTCCCTTGCACTGCGCCATCGGATCGGCAACGCCGCCGAACCCGGGCCCGGGTTCGGGACTGCCGGCCACCCTGGCGGGTGACCTGACGGCGGGCGGCATGCCCGCTGCCGCGACCGATGGTCGCAGTGGCGGTGTCGGTGGGGGGGTCGGTGCGCGGTGTCCTTGTTGCTCGGCCGGCGCCCGTGCAGCCACCACACCATCCGGCCGACGATCGGGCTGTCGACCACGGATGGCCGGGTCCGGATCGGCATGATCCAGAGTCCCTGCGGTGCTGTGTCTTCGGGTGTCCGTACCGGCTGGGCGATTCGCGGCCAACCTGTTTCCCAACTGACATCTACGTATGCAGAGAGTGCGCGCCATCACACTGATACCTTCGGATCGCGCCGCCAAGATCCCCGACGGGGAGACCACTCGCAGCGGCCGATCGAGGGGACGACTTCCATGACAGACGTTCGGGATCTGGGCGCAGTGGCCGCCCGTTACTGGTGGGTCCTGCTGGTGCGCGGGATCTTGCTGATCGCCCTGGGCATCATGATCTTCGCCTGGCCCAAGGCCACCGTGCTGGTGATCATCTGGCTGTTCGCGGCTTACCTGATCGTCGACGGGGTGATGGCCCTCGCGGAAGGCTTCGGCGAACGGCGCGCCGGGCAGCCCTCCGGCTGGTTCTTCGTGCACGGCGTACTGGCCATCGGCTTCGGCATCGTGGTGCTGGTCTGGCCCAGCGCGACTGCCACGGTGCTCGTCTGGGTGATCGCGTTCTGGGCGATCCTTGCCGGAATCGCGGGCATCGCCGGCGGTCTTGGCCTTCGCAAGCAGCCCGATTCCGGGTGGGTCTGGTTCCTGGCCTGGGGGGTGCTGGCCCTGATCTTCGGGATCGCCCTGCTGTTCAACCCGACCGCCGGCATTCTCACGGTGCTGTGGCTGATCGCGATCTGGGCGATCATCTCCGGCCTGGTGCTCGCCATTGCCAGCTTCTTCGTCCGGAAAGCAGGCCGGACGCTGGCTGCGGCCTGACCCTCTGACCTGCGGGTGAACCTCCGACGAGGTGGCCCGGGCGCTCCGCCCGGGTTACCGTCGGGGTCCCCCACGCACCGGCCCGAGGAGAGCTTCATGTCCGCCCCATCACCCGCCATCGATCCGTCCGCACCGCCGTCGTCCTCATCGAGTACCAGAACGACTTCACCACTGAGGGTGGCACCCTGCACGCCGCTGTGGCGCCGGTGATGGAGTCGACCGGCATGCTCGAGAACACCGTGGAACTGGTGGAGAAGGCCCGTGCCGCGGGCGCCACCATCGTCCACACACCGATCTCCTTCGCCCCCGGCTACGGCGAGATCTCCGACCGCCCCTACGGCATCCTGGCCGGCGTCGTGGACTCGAAGTCATTCGTCAAGGGCACCTGGGGCTCTGCCATCGTCGACGACCTGTCGCCGCAGGACGGTGACATCCTCATCGAGGGTAAGCGCGGGTTCGACGCCTTCGCATCGACCAACCTGGATTTCATCCTCCGCTCCAAGGGCATCACGACCATGGCGCTGGGCGGCTTCCTGACCAACTGCTGCGTCGAGTCGACCATGCGCACCGGCTACGAGCGGGGCTACCAGGTGTACACGCTCACCGACTGCCTGGCCGCCACCTCCCAGGCCGAGCACGAGAACGCGATCGCCAACGACTACCCGATGTTCTCCCGCCCGGTCACCAGCACCGAATTCGCCGCCGCCCTCACCGGCGAGCAGGAGACGCTGTCCGGTTCGTCGCGAGCGGAGTACTGAGCGAGCATCCCGGCCGATCCGTGTGCCGGCCGGGATGCAGCAGATCTGGTGAGTGCGGCCGCACTGTGCAGCGCCTGTGAATACCGTCCCGTTCCCGCTCGCGTCGCTTACGGTGCGAGAGGGAATGTGCCCGCAGGGAGGCCCCAGGTGGAGCAGCGGCCGTCGCCGATGACGCGGATGGCGCCGATCGATCCGCGCCATTGGCGTCGCGGGCTCGCCAAGGCGGTGCGACCGCCCGTGCGAGCCGTGCTGCGGTACCGGCCGAGCCCGATCGTGGGCGCACTCCTGCTCGGTGCCATCGTGGGGGGCGGTCTGACAGCGATCACCGTCGGTGTGATCGCCGATCATTCCCCGACCGACCAGGCCGTCATCTCCCAGAGCCTGACCGGGGCTGCACCGAACGCGCCGAACGAGCCGAACGGGAACGGCGGACCTTGGGACCGGTTCGGCGACCATCACGGGATGCGCGGATGACCGGCCACGACTGAGCGAACGAAGCTCACCGGGACCCCCTGAACCGACCGAGACCCCTGAACCGCAAGCCCTCTTGACGGCGCGGATCAACATACACAGCGCGGGTCAACTGGTTGACTCGCGCCCCACCAGTCCCATAACCGCGACGTTTATCCGCGCCGGGCAAGTTGATCCGCGCTGACCGAAGGGCCGCTGACGGAGGGGCTGCGACCTGGGGCTGAGTGGCCGCCGGAGCTCAATGACCCTCGGTATCGGAGTTCCTGGCCGCAGCCTCTCCGCGGTCCAGCTGATCGAGGGCAGCCATGTCTTCGGTGGACAGCTCCATGTCGAAAACCGCGATGTTCTCTGCGAGTCGAGACGGGTTGGCCGACTTCGGGACCGCGGAAAGCCCGTGCTGAACGTGCCAGCGCAGGATCACCTGCCCCGCAGCCCGACCGAGCCGGTCGGCAATCGCGGTCACCGTCGGATCGGTCACCAGGTCGCCGCGACCCAGCGGGCTCCAGGCCTGGGTGACGATTCCGTGGTCGTCGTCGTAGCCGCGGACGCCGGCCCGGGCCACCGCGGGATTGAGCTCGATCTGGTTGACGGCCGGGACGACGGCGGACCGGGTTGCCAGCACCTCAAGGTGCACCGGGAGGAAATTCGATACCCCGATCGCTCCGGCCTTTCCGGACGCCAGGATCGTCTCGAACGTCGTCCAGGTATCGACGTACAGGCCGCGCCATGGCAGCGGCCAGTGGATCAGCAGCAGGTCGACGTAGTCCAACCGCAGCCTGCCCAACGACGCGTCCAGCCCCGGAATCGCGCGGTCGCCACCCTGATACCCACCGTCCAGCTTCGTGGTCACGAACAGCTCTTCGCGGGGGACCCCACAAGCGCGAATACCGTCCCCGACACCGGATTCATTGCCGTACTTCCCCGCGGTATCGATCAGCCGGTACCCGACAGCTGTCGCGGCGACGACGGTCTCGGCCACCTGGCGGTCGTCCAAGGGGTAGGTGCCCAACCCGATCAGCGGCATGGCAATGCCGTTGTTCAGCTCGATCCTCGGTGCTGTCGTCATGGTCAGGCAGTCTCCCGCATCGCACCCGAGAAGGCCGCCGAGCATCGACCCAGCGACGCCCGCAGCCGGATGACGGTGCCACAGGAATTGCACAAGTGTGTCCGATCAATGGTGGTCTCCCGTATCGACGCCGTTCTGCTGACGGTCACTTCGAGCAGATCGGATGTTCGCATGAACAGACTTGCCCGCAAGGTGTCGCTGATCGTCATGACGGTGCTGGTGGTGGCGGGAGCCGCCACCGTCGTCCCGGCCGTCGCCGCCGCGCACGACCGCGACGACGGTGCTCACCACGGCGGTGCTCACAACGGGGGCGCGCACTCCGTCCCCCTGGTGATCGGCCATCGCGGTGCCTCGGGGTACCGGCCGGAGCACACCCTGGCGGGGTACGAACTCGCCGCTCGGATGGGTGCGGACTACATCGAGCCGGACCTGGTCTCCACCAAGGATCATGTGCTCGTCGCTCGGCACGAGAACGACATCACCGGAACGACCGACGTCGCCGACCACCCCGAGTTCGCCGGGCGCGAGACCACCAAGGTGGTGGACGGGACGTCGCACACCGGGTGGTTCACCGAGGACTTCACCCTTGCCGAGATCAAGACTCTGCGAGCCAAGGAACGGCTGCCCGAGATTCGCCAGCACAACACCCTGTACGACGGGCTCTTCGAGATTCCGACGTTCGACGAGGTGCTGACGCTGCGCGAGCGGCTCAGCCGCGACCTGCACCGGACCATCGGTGTCTACCCGGAAACCAAGCACCCCACCTACTTCCAGCAGATCGGCCTGCCGATGGAGGGGCCGCTGGTGAAGGCGCTGCAGCGAGCCGGGCTGACAAAGTACTCGTCACCGGTATTCATCCAGTCGTTCGAGATCACCAACCTGATCGACCTCCGCACGCATTTCAGGGTCAAGAACAAGCTGGTCTTCCTGACCAGCGCGACCGGTGCGCCGTACGACCTGTCCAGCACCGGCGACCCGCGAACCTACGCGGACCTGACCACGCCGGCCGGGCTGGCCGGGCTGGCGAAGACCGTCAACGGCATCGGCCCGGACAAGATCCAGGTCATCCCGCGTGACCCCGCCGGCAACCTCGGTACGCCCACCACCCTTGTCAGAGATGCGCACCGAGCCGGACTCCTGGTGCACCCGTACACCTTCCGCGCCGAGAACAACTTCCTGCCCACCGATCTCAAGGTCGGGACCGTGACGTCGGACTACGGCCGCATCCTGGACGAGATCACCGCGTATCTGAAGGCCGGCGTCGACGGCTTCTTCACCGATCAGGCCGATATCGGGGTGCTGGCCCGGGATCGATTCGTCGCCGCACACTGACTGTTGCGAGCGCGCCCAGCGCAGGAAGTCCCGTCAGCACGACTGGTCACCGCCGGGCGGGGCGACCCGCACCCCGCCCGCGGCGACCTGCCCGTCCACCCGTTGCGTCCCGACGACGACCAATACGCTGGCCGGTTCGACGCCGGTCACCTCGAAGCCGTGCGACCGGACTCGCGGCACGATTCGCCCGCCCTCCGGTGGTCACCGCAAGAGACCTTCGACGGGTTGCTGGGCCGCACATCAGGGTTCGTTCACCCGGCGACGCACTTCTTCGCGGTTCACACCGAGCGCATCCAGTAGGTCGGCGGCCGGATCGGGATGCTGCAGGGAGAGCACCGACAGCAGCACATGCTGTGGGCCGATCCGCTCCCCCCTGGCCCGCGTGCGCAGCCCGGTGAACACCGCCTTGGCCGACGGGCTGAGCGTCAGCCGCTCCTTGCGCCAGCCGGTCAGCGGCGTGCCCAGCACCGGGAAATCGATGCCGACCGACGCCAACGCCTGCCGGTCCAGTTCCACCAGCGCGCCGCGCGCGGTGGACAGGTCCACGCCGAGAGCACTCGCCGTCACTGAATCCTCGTCCTTCAGCAAGGCCAGCAGCAGATGATCGCTGCCGATCCGGCGGTCCCCGCGACGCCTGGCTTCCTCCGTGGCGACAAGCACCACGCGACCCATTCCGGTGTTCTGTTTCGTGGCGAACACGAGCGCTCCCTACCTTCCGTATTTCGCGTGGACCGATTGGCGGGTGATCCCGAGCGCGTCGCCGATCTGTTGCCAGGACCACCCCTGCCGCCGAGCCAGCGCGACCTGGTCGGCCTCCACCTGCTCAGCCAGCCGGCGCAGGGCCAGTACGGCGCGCAGCCCGATCGCTGGGTCGTCCGAGGCCAACACGGACGACAGTTGGTTGATCTCCATGCTGTCAGTCTGCACTGACAGCATGGACGTTGTCAACCCAGACTGACGACCGATGGCAGGCAGCCGGACCCTGTTGCTCCCTGAAAGGTCAGCGCGCCGCGTCGGTACACATCCCGCCGGTGGCGATGGCGACCGTCAACGCGCCATCGGCCCAGCCGAACTCGGCGACCGGAAAGTTCCGGCGTACCAACGTCATCAGACCCTTGTTGTCCGGCAGCACGCTGCCGACCAGGCGGCCGATCCCTGCTAGGCAGGCCTCCGCGGAGAGCTGGCGGAGCAGCAGCAGACCGATCCCGCGCCCCTGCCAGTCGTCGACGACCTCGATCGCGACTTCCGCCTCGGCGACCGTGCCAACACCCGTCGCGGCAGCCCGCACGTACCGGGCGATGCCCACCGGACGCCACCTATCCTGCTCACGAACTTCGGCGAGCAGCGCGCGCTGCCGGACGCCGTCGAGATCGAGCAGAACGCGCTCCATGGCTGCGGTCAATCGCGACGCGCCGGCGTGGAAGCGCAGGTACCGGCTCGACGGCGAGAGCGCGCCGAAGACCTCGTGCAGCGCGCTGCTGTCGACCGGGCTCATGATCCGCGTGCGAACTTGTCCGACCGCGGGCGCCCCCCGACCGCGCCCGCGCCGACGCGCGATGAATGCCGCCCACTGCATGCCGCCGTCCTCCGCTCGGGCCCAGAATGGAAACAGCCGAATTCGTCGCAACCCGCCGACGGGCGGTTGTCACCGTCCGGCCCACGGAGAAGGATCCGGCTCCGTGGGGCCGCAAACTCGGAGAGGGACTGGAGATCTGGTCCAGAAGTATCCGAGAGCGGGATGACACGATGTCGCCAGTCATTTTTCGGTCAGCAACCGGAGGAACGGATGCGCTTCGAGTTCGCCGATTGCACGGTCGACCTCGACGGCCTGCAACTACGGCGCGGCGGCGTTCGGGTTCACCTCGAGCCCCAGGTGTTCGACGTTCTGGTCTACCTGCTGATCCACCGGGACCGGGTGGTACCGAAAGCCGAGCTGTTGCACAAGGTCTGGGGCGATCAGTTCGTCAGCGAGTCGGCGTTGACCAGCCGGATCATGGCTGCCAGGCGGGCGGTGCACGATGACGGTCGAGGGCAGCGGATCATTCGCACCTCCTTCGGCCGCGGGTACCAATTCGTCGCCGAGGTGCGCGAATCCGCCTCCGACTCGACACCCGCCGCCACACCTGGTCCGGTGACCGTAACCGGAACCGGAACGGTCGAGCAGGACATCCGGTTCTGCCGGACTCCGGACGGCACCCGCATTGCCTACGCCATCGCAGGCCGAGGTCCGTTCCTGGTGAAAGCGGCGAACTGGATGACCCACGTGGACTACGACGCGGAGAACAAGGTCTGGCGGCATTGGGTAGGCGACCTGTCCCGGACGTTCACGCTGGTGCGCTACGACGAACGCGGCTGCGGCATGTCGGATTGGAACGTCGACCGCATCGATTTCGAGGCGTGGGTCGACGACCTGTTGGTGGTGGTCGACGAACTCGGCCTCCAGCGCTTCCCGTTGCTCGGCGTCTCGCAGGGCGCCGCGGTGGCGGTGGCTTTCGCGGCACGGTATCCCGAGCGGGTCAGCGCACTCGTGCTCTACGGCTCTTACGCCCGCGGCCGGATGAGCCGCGCGGACTCGCCGGAGGCGCGACAGGAGGCCGCACTGGACGTCGAACTCGCCAGGGTCGGCTGGGCGCGCGACGATCCCTCGTTCCGCCAGGTGTTCACCTTCCAATTCCTGCCCGACGGCTCACGGGAGGAATGGGCCGCCTTCGACGAATTGCAGCGACGCACCATCTCGCCGGCCAATGCGGTGGCATTCCTGGAGACTTTCGCCGGCATCGACGTCACCGACGCGGCTACCAGGGTGAGCTGCCCGACGCTGATCCTGCATGCCCGTGACGATCACCGGGTGCCGCTGTCCGCCGCCCGCGAGCTGGCGGCGCTGATCCCGGGCAGCAGGTTCGTCCCGCTCGCCGGCCGCAACCACCTGCTCACCGCCGCCGAACCCGCCTGGCCCCTGTTCCTCGACGAGCTCTCCCGCTTCCTCGCCCCCCTTGACGGCGCGGATCAACATTCCCGGCGCGGCTGAAATCGTCCACTCGAGTCACTCCAGTCCCACAACCGCGACGTTCATGCGCGCGGTCGAAGTTGATCCGCGCCGTCAAGGGGGACGCGCTGGGGTGAGGGCAGGGCGGCGGTCAGCGTTCCTCGTCGAAGACGATGCCGAGCTGGCGGCGGATCTCGTCGATCACCCGCATGGTGGCGACCGAGTCGGTCAGCGGCCGGAGCGGCGAGTCCGTGCGCCCCTCGGAGACGCACCTGGCGACCTCGGCCGCCTCGAAGTGCAGGGCGTCGTGGGCGGTCTGCGGCTCGTCGTAGGTCAGCGGCGCGGCCCCGTCGAACGCGGTCACCGTGAAGCCGCCCGGCTGGTAGAACGGGCCGGGAATGGTCAGCGTCCCCTGACTGCCCGCGATCACCCCTGTGGTGGGCGTGTTGGACAGGATCGTGGTGTGCAGCACCGCCTGGTTGCCGGCGTCGTCGGAAAGGATCGCGGAGGCCTGACCGTTGACACCGGCCGGGTGGGGCTGCCCGGCGGCCAGCACGCTCGCCGGTGGTCCCAGGACCCAGTTGGCGAACGCCACCGGGTAGGTACCCAGGTCGAGCAGTGGGCCGCCGGCCAGGTCCGGCCGCATGATCCGGTGATCGGCGGTGAAGTGCTCCCCGTGGTCGGGCGCTGACCGTGCGCACCGCGCCGAGGGCACCGTCGGCGAATAATTGCCGGATCACATCGAACTTGGGCAGGAAGAACGTCCAGAGAGCCTCCATGCAGAACACGCCCTGACTGCTTGCCAACGCAGCGATCTCGGCGGCCTGCGCCGCGTTCAGCCCGATCGGCTTCTCGACCAGCGCGTGCTTCCCTGCCTCCAGCGCGAGCCGGGCGCACGGATAGTGCCCGTTGTGCGGGGTCGCGACGTACACCACCTCCACACCCGGATCGGCGACCAGCTCCTCGTACGACCCGTGGGAGCGTTCGATACCGTGCCGGGCGGCGAACTGCGCGGAGCGATCCGGATTGCGCGATCCGACGGCGACGACCCGCTGGCAGGTGTGTCGCTGCACGGACGCCGTGAAACGCTCGGCGATCCATCCCGGGCCGATGATCCCCCACCGAAGCGGCGGCGCGTCCATCGAATCCGGAACGCGCGAGACGGGCAGTGCGCTGGGAAAACCGGACATGGCTGATCCCTTTCGCTGGATACGTTGTTGGGAAGGAGTTTTCAGTGTTCAGAAGGCCGTGGCGACGATCGACGGCAGTTCCACCGCCACCGTCGCGCATCGAGCGGATGACAGCCTCGGCCACCGCGCCGGCCACCAACCCGTCGTGGGCGGAGGCCATATCGGCCGAGGGCTGCCCGCCGGTGATGCCGTCGATCCAGGCCTGCAGTTCGAGCCGGTAGGCGTCGGCGAACCGCGGGCGCCAATCCGCCGGGTACTCGATCGCCCGCTGCCGCGCGCTGTCCCGCACCATACGCAGCGGCTCGGTCAGCGCGAGAGTGCCTGTTTCGCGAACGATCTCACACCGGACGTCATAGCCGTAGCGGGCATTGAGGAAGACCTCGACCGTGCTCAACGCTCCGTCGGCGGTGCGTAGCAGCAACAGTTGCGGATCCTGCAGGCCGATCGCCGCGCTCGAGCAGCGCGGCGCGTGCCAGCTCATCTCCACGATCGGTGACCCGAGAAGCCATGGCAGCGCGTCGAACTCGTGGATCGCCGAACCGGTGACACTGGATTCGTTGCTGGCGCCGGGGGCGGAGCCGACCCCACGACTGATGCAGTGCAACAGCAGTGGTGCCCCGCCCTCCCCGGCGTCGAGCGCCGCCTTGAGCTGGACGTACCCCGGATCGAAGCGGCGCATGAAACCGAGCGAAACCAATGGAGATCCACCCGGGCCGATCGCGTCGAGCTCGGCCCGCACCACGTGCAGGCACTCGGCAACCGTTGGCGCCAGCGGTTTCTCGCAGAGCACCGGCTTGCCGGCACGCACCGCAGCGATGGCCAGCCCGGCGTGGGTGGAATCGTGCGAGGCGATCACCACCGCGTCCACCTCGGGATCGGCGATCAGCGCGAATCCGTCGGCCATGGCGCGGGCCCCGGCAATTCCGTCGCCAATCCCCTGCGCCCGGGCGAGATCGACGTCGGCCACCATGCTGACCGCTGCGCCCGAGATCTGCCGGTGCAGGGTGGTGACGTGGTCGGCACCCATGATCCCGGTGCCGATGACGCCCACGCGAATGTTCAACTGATCCTGGCTTTCCGTGGGAGTGTCAGCGGGTGACCGGCGAAACCCAGGTGCCGGTGACCACGGATTCGGCCATGGCGTCCAACGCGGCGGCGCTGCGCACCGCGTCGTCCAGGGTGGCGCCGTGCGGCGTGCCATCCGCCACCGACCGCAGGAACTCGTAGGCCTCGATGACCTTGAGGTCGTCGTAGCTCATGCTGGTGGCCGAGCCGGGCTGGAATGCTCCGTAATAGCCGTGGGCAGGTCCGACGTAGACCGTGCTGACGGACTGGTCCTGGTAGGCCGTGCCCACGCTGACACCGAGCTCACCCATCCGTCGGAAATCCCAGAACACCGCGCCCTTGGTGCCGTGGATCTCGAAGCCGTAGTTGTTCTGCTCGCCGACCGCGACCCGGCTGGCATCCAGGGTGGCCCTGGCGCCCGAGGCGAAACGGAGCAGGCTGCCGAGGTAGTCCTCGTTCTCGACCGGCCCGACTTCGCCACCGGTGGCCCGCCCGTGACCGGTTGTCGCCCCGGTCGGGCGGGCCCGCTCGGTCAGGAAGGTCGCACTGTCGGCGACCAGGGATTCGATGTCCCCCAACAGGTACCACGCCAGGTCAACCCCGTGCGAGGCAAGATCACCGAGCACGCCGCTTCCGCCGCGCTCGCGTTCGTACCGCCAGCTCAGGGCGCCGTCCGGGTGTGCGGCGTAGTCGCTGAGCAACCGGAATCGGGCGTGCGTGACGGCGCCGAGGTCGCCGGCGGCGACGAGCTCGCGGGCGTGACCGACGGCCGGTGCGTTGCGGTAGTTGAATCCGACCGCACCCTGCACGCCGGCGGCCTGCACCGCGTCGGCGACGGCGGCGGCGTCGGCGGTACTCAGCCCGACCGGCTTCTCGATCCAGATGTGCTTGCCGGCCTGGGCCATCGCCACACCGATCTCGCGGTGCAGGAAATTTGGCGCCGTGATACTGACGGCCTCCACACGGGAATCGGTCGCGAGGTCGCGCCAGTCGTTGACGGCGGTGTCGAAGCCGAACTGCGCGGCCGCTTCCGCGGCCCGACCGGGCACCTCGTCGGCAACGGCGACCAACTCAGGCGCCAGCGAGAGCGCGGGAAAATGGTGCAGAACCCTGGCGTAGGCCTGGCTGTGCACCCGGCCCATCCAGCCGAAACCGGCGACGGCGACGCCGAGCGGACGGCGGGACGGTGGCGTGCTCGGCGTCGTCATGAATGCCGATCCTCCTCGTTGAGAGTCTGTGGCGGTCCCTGTCGATGTCGCGCCCGGGGCTGGCTGAACGGCGAAGTGGACCGGTCCAACGCACAGTCTCTCGCACGGTTCGTAAGGATGTCAAGACAATGTTGGTGTCATCGCGCGCACGCGAAGCAGAGGGGCGTGCCGCTGTCGACCGCCCCGCATCCCCTTGGGTCTGTCGACGGCGAACAGCGTCGAACGAACGCTACTCTGGACTGGTCCAACCGAACGCAAACCGGGCGGGAGCAGCAATGGCCAGGAACACCCTTCCTGACCGGCCGGCGACCATCCGGACTGTCGCCGGGCGGGCCGGCGTCTCGAAGTCGTTGGTGTCCCTGGTGTTGCGTGGGTCGCCGAATGTCAGCGAGGCCAGGCGCCGTGCTGTCCAGGACGCGATCACCGAGTTGGGTTACCGGCCGAACCTGATCGCCCGCACGCTGAGTGAGCGACGGACCAACATGGTGGGGGTGCTGCTCAACGATCTGCGCAACCCCTGGTTCGTGGACTGCCTGGAGGGTCTGACGCAGGTCCTGCACGCGCAGGGTTTGCGCACGTTGCTGGCCGACGGCCGATTGGATCGACGCACCGACGAGTCGCTGCTGCGCGCGTTCCTGGAGCTGCGGGTGGACGGACTGGTGTTGCTGGGCACCATGCCGTCATCCCCGGTCATCGTCGAGGCCACCGCCGGGATCCCGACGGTGGTGGCAGCGAGCCGGGACATCGCCCTGCCGCACGTCGACGTGGTGGCGAATGACGACCGGTACGGCACCGAGCTCGCCGTGAGTCACCTGCTGGAGCTCGGCCACACCCGGATCGCCCACCTGGCAGGCGCTTTCGGGGCGGTCGCCGAGATCCGCCGGCGAAGTTACCTGCAGGTCATGGACTCTCGTGGGCTGGTCGATCGGCAACTCGTCGAACTGTGCGACGGCGCCGAGGAAGGTGGCTACCGGGCGGCGATCCGGTTGCTGAACCTCGCCGACCGGCCGACCGCGATCTTCGCGGTCAACGACATCGCTTGCATCGGCTCGATGTCCGCGGCCGGCGAGCTCGGCCTGCGGATCCCGCAGGACGTTTCGATGGTCGGCTACGACAACACCTCCTTGGCGCAGATCCGGCATGTCTGGTTGACCAGCGTGGACAACGCCAGCCCGGAGGTCGGCCGCAGGGCGGGCGAGGCCCTGTTACGGCGGATGACGGAGCCGCGTGCGGAGGCGACGGAAGAACTCGTCCGGCCGAGCCTGCAGGTCCGCGGATCCACCGGACCGCCTGCGGTGTGACCGGGACGGTCAGCCCGACTCACCGGTCGGAGCCGGTTGAGATGGCCGAAATTGTCCACTGTGCAACGTGTGTCGCCCCGGATTCCAGGATCGGTGGGCCGTCCGCTGAATTGAAGGCATTGGGCGGGCAGTTCATCGGTTCGACGGCGAGACCCACCCGATTGTTGCCCGGCTCCGGCCGGTCGGCGGTGTGGATCTGCACACATGGCGCCCAGGATCCGAAGGACAGCTCGACGCCGGTGCCGTGAGCGGGGTCGAGCAGTTGCACCGCAACGCTTCCGCCATCATCGGTGACGAGATCGGCGAAGGCGTGATCGATCTCGCGGGCGCCGATCACCGACGGCGTGCGGAAGTCGCAGTCCACGTCATCGACCGGTCGGGTTCCGACCGGGATCAGCCGCTCGTCGACCTCCAAGCGGGTCGCGGCCGGCATGCTGAGTTGCCATTCGTCCAGTGGAGAGGTCCCGGCCACCAGGTACGGGTGCGGGCAGCAGCCGTACGGCGCAGGCGACGAGCCGATATTCGTCGCGGTCAGCCGACCGGTGAGGCCACGAGAAGCCACCATGTACTCGGCGAGAAGGTCGATCGCGAAAGGGTACCCGTCCTGCGGGACGACCGCGGTGCGCAGCACAACGCTGTCCGGCAGAGCTTCGACGGCTTCCCACCGGTTCCAGTGCACCAGTCCGTGCAACGCGTGGCTGCGGTCCACTTCGTTGAGCGGGACCTGAAAGTCCCTGCCGTCAAAGGTGTATCGACCGTCCGCGATGCGGTTGGGCCACGGCGCGATGAGCGCGCCGCGGTAGAACGGCCGGACAGTCCCGGCGTCGAACGGCACGACGAGGTGACGTCCACGGTACGTCAGCTCGCGCACCGTCGCGCCGACGGTGGAGATCACCGCCCGGTAGCCGCTCGAGGTGAGCTGCCATTCGGGGAACGCTGCACGGAACGCTGCCGAGGGCGGCCCATCGGACGGCGCGTGCTGGGACATGGTCCGGACCCTAACCGCTCGACGTTCACCGGGCTCGGCCGCACGTGGCGTAGATCATGATCCCGGCCGGGTGACCGAGGGAACGACCTGAACGGGACGGCGTCCACCAGACTTGAGCGAATTGCGCTCACGTTGGGCGGAAGGACCCCCATGAGCATCATGCCGAAGACCCTCATCCACGTTGCGGATTCGCTCGCCCACCACCGAGCGGACCGTGCCCAGCGACACCAGCTCGAGCACGAACTCGCAAGCTACTCAACGCCGGCCCAGCGAAGCGATCTGGAGGCCCTGTTGGACCAGTATCCGGATGCCGACGCCGAGCCGGTGCGCGAGATTCTCTCCCGGCAGGGATATCGCCTCGCCGGGTGATGAGGTTGGAGCAGTCGCACATCACGGAGGCGCACCCGATCGCACCGACTGAATTCCGGATCCCATGCACACGAAACCCCGCCGACGCGGCGAACGTCCGATCGTCCGTGCTACCGCCGAGCTCGTTCTGGGCCGCGGCAAGGGCCGCCGCAGGTGGAGCACCTTCCGCGGGTCGCTGACACGCCGGCTCAGCGTGGAAGGCGACCATCAGCGGCATGGTTTCCGCGTCGGGGACGGGACGACCGATGCCACCAAGTGAGTAGCCCCGCGAGCCAGGAACGTAGCACCGAGGCCGATGAGCTCGTCGCCGGTGTGCACGCCTGCGCGACCGGTCTCGCAAGCGGCAAGCACGATCGTTTGCCGAACCCGTGGCAGCTGTTCCAGGTCGTCGGCGATCAGCGGTCCGTCGGCCAGGGCGATCTCGGAGAACAACGGGTCCTCCGCCGACAGCCGGCCATGCGCGGCCAGGTGTGCGACACCGGCGGTGGACAACGATATCAGCACCGAGCGGCCGGCCTCGGTGCAGCGCGTTCAGCATCTCGCCTGCCCGCACGGCGAGCAGGCCGACCAGTGCCTGTGCTCGTGGTCCCCCGAGACCCACTGTCCCGAAGGCGGTGTCGATCTCAACCGGGCCGAGCAGGCGAACATGCATGACCAACCCCCACACCATCGCGGACCCACCCAGTCGCTTCTTGATCCCGACGGATGCACCGCCGGGGGCCTTGATACACCCGCCCACCGCTGCTACTTTGCGGACGGCGACGGTCGCAATGTTGCTTCGTCCCCGGGTTCAGCCGAGCCGCGGCCGCCGACGGACTCAATACTGCACGCGGGACCAGCACGAGTCAGGTCATGCCGCCTCGACCGGACGGCGATGCAACCGAGGGGCGGCCGTATGTCCGAGATACCGTCCGAACCGCCCCCGACAGGATCTGACCCGACGGAGGGTCATTCAGGGGACTCCCCGCGGCCCGCCCACCACCCGGTGTTGTGGCCCGAAAAACGGTTCACCGCGAACCGCGCGCAACGTGCCGGGAACGCCCTCGTCGCCGTGCTGACCCGATGGGCACTCGTGCCGCACACGTACATGATGACCACCGTCGGCCGCAAGACCGGAACGCCGCGGAAGACCCCGGTGACACTGGTCGAGGAGGGCACCGAGAAGTGGCTCGTCGCGCCGTACGGGCCGGTGTCGTGGGTGCTCAATGCGCGCGCCGCCGGCCGCGTGACGCTGCGCCGCGGCAAGCATGCCGGTGTCTATGGGGTCCGAGAGATCCCGGCCGCCGAAGCGGGCCCGGTCTTGAAGAAATACGTGGCTATCGCCGGCGCCACGCGGTCCTATTTCAAGGCCACCAAGGACTCTCCGGTGGCGGAATTCGTTGCGGAGGCCGCTGTGCATCCTGTTTTCGAGCTCACCCCCGCCGGTGACATTCCGGACACCGGCAAGAACTAGCCGTCCCGCGCCGCTGATCGCGAAGGACAGCGCGGCCGAGCGCACCGACCAGGGATGCACATCATCAGTCGGTCCGACGCGTCGCCCCCAGGACGCGACGAGGCGTACCGCCGACCGGATTCGGAACCTGGTCCGGGAACACCTGACCCAGCCCGGCACGACGTTGGCACACAGAACCGCGCTGTCCCGGCCTACCATTCGCCTAACCTGGTGGCTGGATGGCCGAAGGATGGCGGAGACTAGATGGCGGAGATCGACAAGACCGAGAAGATCACCATCAACATCGGCCTGGTCGACCTCGGCGAAATCGATCTGCTGGTGGACGAGGGTTTCTACGCCAATCGCACCGACTTCATCAGGACGGCCATTCGCAGGCAGCTGGAGAGCCGGGCGGGGGCCGTGAAGGACACCGTGGCGCGCAGGACCCTGGCCCTTGGCACCCAGCACTACACCCGCAGCGAACTGGAAAAGTTGCGGTCCGAAGGACGAACCGTGGAATTGCGTGTGCTCGGGTTGGGCAGCATCGGAAACGATGTTTCCCCCGAGCTTGCGCTGGCAACCATCAGCTCGGTCGAGGTGCTCGGAGCGTTCCGCGCCCCTCGGGCGGTGAAAGAGGCATTGGCACCGCGCACCATCTGAAGCAACCGGCCCGTCACCTGCCGCGGCGATCCGGGTTCGTCACCGATCGCGGACGTGGTCGGCCGGGAGAATCGCGAGGGCATCGCGCATGTCGAATAGCCGGGACGACGCTGCGAATGAGTTCCGACTACTCGACGGCTTGCGGGCGCAGAGCTCCGCGGCGCTGTTGAGAGGTCGGCTCGTCGGCGATCAACCCGACGCCGTCGGCGATCAACCCGACGCCGTCGGCGCCCTGGCCGGTGCTCGTCTGGACGACCTTGACAGAACTGATCGCGCTCGAGCCGACCGGGCGCCGATCGACGACGACCTGCTCGAACCTGCCCTCGCCGACGGATCGCCCGGCCACGGCATTGCCACGGCGGCACCGACCATTGCCCCGGCGCGCCGGGGAGCGTCGGCGCCGGCCGATCTCCCGGTGCGCGGCCAGACCCAGCATCACGTTCACGACGGGCCGTCCGGCTCCCGGCGATACGACCTGTACATCCCGATCGGCGTCCCCATTGCCAATGCTGGGCGACCCGTGCCGCTGCTGGTCATGTTGCACGGCGGTGCGCAGAGTGCCGCGGACTTCGCCGCCGGCACCCGGATGAACGAGATGGCAGACCGCCAAACATTTCTCGTTGCCTATCCAGAGCAGTCCCGGGAGGCGAACCCCAATCGGTACTGGAATTGGTACCGCGATTCCGACCAGCATGCCGGCGCCGGCGAGCCCGCGATCATCGCCGGTATCGTCCGGGAAATCATGACGCGTCACTCGGTCGACGCAGACCGGGTCTTCGTCGCCGGCCTGTCGTCGGGCGGTGCGATGGCCGCGGTGATGGCGGCGACCTATCCGGAGATGTTCTCGGCGGTGGGGGTGCACTCGGGCATCGCCTACGGCGCCGCACATGACGTGTCATCGGGGTTCAGCACGATGCGCTCCGGCGGTACCCCGGACGTCGGCAGCCGGCTCCCGTTGATCATCTTCCACGGTGACAGCGACACCGTCGTCGCTCCCGTCAACGCGGAGAGGCTGCTCGCCGCACGACTGGCCAGGGAGGACCATCTCGACCGCTGGCCTGCGCCGTTGCAGCAGGCCAATCCTGGCGGACCCGGCCGGGAGCACACCCGGACGGTGTTCACCGACGACACGGGCTCGATCGCGGCAGAACTCTGGCTTGTGCACGGATGCGGGCACGCCTGGTCCGGGGGCAGCGCCGGCAGCGGCTACACCGATCCCGGCGGTCCGGACGCCACCGCCGAGATGGTGCGGTTCTTCCTTGACCGCGCCGGTCGCTGATTCTCGAACTAGCGCAACCAGCTGCGCAGGTGCTTGTCGGAGACCGCCCGCCAGGCTGCTTCGAACTCCGCGGCCGCCTCGTCGGCGCGGACCTGCTCGAGGGCGTGCAGCCGTCCGATGGTGAAGGCGTTCTCGCCCTCCAGATGGATCCGAGCTCCCAGGTCACGCAGGGCCTGCCGGGCGACCACGCTGTCCTGATGCTCGCCGAGCACCTCCTGCAGGTGCTCCGCGTTCTTCGCCAGCGTCGCCGCTGGTGCGCCGAAGGCCGGTTCGACCGCCTCGCCGGCGTACCGCAGCCGCTTGGCCGCCTTGCGGATCTCGTGGTACCAGTGATCGCGCCCGGTGGGTGACTCCGGAGCTCCGGCCTTGACCAGCCGTTCGACCCGCCTGTAGGAGCGGCGCACCAGCTTCGTGACGACCCTGTCCGCCCGGCCGTCCGCAGGCGGGGTGAACGGCGGGTCGGCGACCAGCGCGTCCAGCCGGTCGAGCAGCCGGAAATAGCGGTCGGAGTTGAGTGCCTCCACCAGCCGGTCGTGTGCCTTGCGGTGGTCGGAACGCAATTCCACCTCGATCAGCGCGGCGATCGGGCCCATCACCAGATCGTCGGGTTCCGCGGAGATCTCTGCCAGCAACCGCTCGCGGAGCACCTCGGCGTCCCGGGAATCGCCCAGCACGGTGGCGATCCACTTCAATTCGACTCGCAGCGGATCGGTGACATCTCGGTCGACCAGCCTGCGAAACGTGCCAAGCGCGCTGCGCAGCCGGCGGGTCGCCACCCGCATCTTGTGCACCCCGTCGGGCTCGTCGCGGCGGGCGGGGCCGTCCCAGCCCAGCAGCGCGTCGGCCTGCGCGGCGAGGTGGGCGTGCAGCACATCGCCGGCCCGGCTGTGCTCGGTCAGCTGCCCGAACGCCGGCGGGTTCGGCACCGCGGCACCGAGGGCACGGGCGAGTTTGGACGGCCAGGGGGACGGTGCGGCGCCGGCCGCGCGCATCAGCTTGCCCGCGGCGTCCAGCACCTCGGGGGGACCATCGAGGAGCTCGATCTCCCACTCCCGCCAGTGGCTCAGTGTCACCGACCCGTCCGGCTGCGGCGCTTCGCCGGTGACGACGTCGTCGCAGCCCTCGGCCAGCAGCTGTCCGGACGGTCCGACGAGCAGGTGAACGGTCCGCGCGGTGCTCAGGGTCGCGACCGGGTGCACCTCATGGTCGCGGGCCCAGGCCCGGACCAGGTCCAGCAGCGCGGCCGGAACGGGTTCGCCATCCTCGCCGAGCGGCTCCCCGTGCTCCTCCCGGTCGCTGCCGACGGGCAGCTTCATCGTCCATCCCGCGTCCGAGCCCCCGGTGCGGCGGCGCAGCGTGATGCCCGCCCGAGCCAGCCGCAGCGCCGGGGTGTCGTAGTAGGTCGCGGTGAGGGCGACCACCTGGGCCGGCTCGACGGCCGCCACCCCGTCGACACTGCTCAAGTCGACCCACGGAAGGTCCTGGGCGACGTCATATTTGTGTTCGATCTCCAGATGCTTGGTTGCCATGCTCCCGGTCTACCAGAGCGCGGGTGCGTGGATCATGGCGCCCGGAAGGGCGCGGCGGACGGTGCCGGGTCGGGGTATCAGAACGATGTTCGCGAGGGTGTCGGCAGTGGTTTTCAGGCAGCTCACCTGCGGCTGGCGGCGCTGCGGTGCCCGGCAAGGACCCATCCGGACACCACGGTGTCCCAGACGATCGGAGTGCCGGCGCGGTAGTGGGTCGAGCAGCAGTCACAACGTCCCGCACGCGTGGCGGGGACAGGGGCGCTCATGGTCGTCCTCGAGTTTCGAAGGGTCGGCCCGACAACGGCGGGGGCCGGGTGGATCCCGGTCAACGGGACCGGGTGGAGCCCGGCGCTTGGCCGGAGAATCCGCGAGTCCGACGACACGAACGTTTCGTCACGAGACTGCGGTTGGGGTCGAACATCGTCTGCCTGCGGCCGTCCCGGTGATCTCCACCTCGGCGCTGGTGCGTGGTTTCGCGACCCATCACAAGGGTAACCGCGGCATGGTCGGGCGGGCAAACGACTTCAGGTTAATTTCGTGCGACCGGCCGGTGTCCGAGCGCTCACGCACCGCTGCGGGTCGCGGTCCGACCGCCGGGGCCGATCGTCATCCACGCTGTCCGCGCCGGTCAGGGCATCGCGGGTGGGTCGGCGAGGATCCGGCAGTATCGACGCCTGAGCGCGGGGAACAACCAGGCCTGTCGCCTTGATCACTGGCGTCGGGCGCAGGGTCGGCGCGGCGCCGCGATGACCTTTCGCCCGGCGTCACGGGGCCGGCCGGTCAGTACGAGGGGTGCGCCAGCGCCCGGCCGGTCGTCGATTCGAACACGTGCGCCTTTGACGCGTCGATCGCTACCGTCACCGCGTCACCGGTCCGGACGTCGGTCCGGCCCGGCATCCTGGCCACCACCCGGTGCGCGTCGATCTGGATCGTCACGAACGCGTCGCGCCCGTTGCGCTCGACCGACCGCACCGTCCCGGACAGCGTGCCCAGGTCCGGGTCGATGTCTCCGGAGGCGATCCGGACGTCTTCGGCTCGCAGCCCGAGCACGACGTCACGGCCGACGTGGCCGGCCAGCGCCGGCGGAACGGGCGCCCACGTCGGGAGCGTGCGTCGGCCGACCTGGTAGCCCGTCATGCCGGCTGCCGCGACGAGCCGGGCCGGCAGCTGTCCGATCCGCACGGGTCCGATGAAGTCAGCGACGAACAGGTCAACCGGTTCGTCGTAGACGTCGCTGGGGGTACCGAGCTGGACCACGCGCCCTTCGTTGAGGACCGCGATCCGGTCGCCGATCGCCATTGCGTCCGATTGGTCGTGGGTGACATACACGGTGCTGACGCCGGCCTGTTTCACGGTTTCGGTGATGACCCGCCGCATCCGCGCTCGCTCATGAGCGTCGACATGCGCGAGCGGTTCGTCCAGCAGGAACGCCTTTGGCCTGCGGACCAGCGCTCGCCCGATCCCCACCTGACCGTTCTCACCCGCCGAGATGGTGTTGGCCTTCCTGGAGAGCAGCCGGCTGATCCTGAGTCGGCGGGCCTGGTGCTCCACCCGCGCGGCTGCCTGGTCCTTCGGGGTGTGCCGCACCTCCAGGCCGAAGCCCATGTTGCGGGCGACGTCCAGGAACGGCACCAGCCTGGTGCTCTCGAAGACCATGGCTATGTCGCGACGTGAGGGTTCGGCGGTGGTCGGTTGGCCGGCGATCATCACCCGGCCGGCGGTGGTCTTCACCAAGCCGGCGATGGCTCGCAGGGCGGTCGACTTCCCGCTGCCGGACGGGCCGAGGACGGCCAACAGTTCGCCGGGCCGGGCCAGCAGGGTGATATCGCGCAACGCAACAGTGCCGTCACGATGGATCACCGTGGCCATGTCCAGGCCGGTGCAACCATCCACATCGGTCACGGCGGGGCCTTTCGTCGTGCCCCCACGGTAGCGTGCCGTGGCCCGGCGTGGACAGTCGTTGTTCGCGTCGGCCGGGGGTCGTGGGAGGCGCGACGGAGGTCGCGGAGGCGGGCGACGCGGCGGCGCCGGCCGCGGGCACGATGCGCTGATCAAGACCACCCGCGGGCTCCGCCTACCACACCGGCGGCCCGGCCCCACGTGACCGTCGCACAGGAACCGTCGCACAGGAACCGTCGCACAGGAACCGGCCGCACAGGAGCCTCGCGGCACACGCGACAAAGACCGAGCCGCCGAGGGGACTTGAACCCCTAACCGCCCGATTACAAGTCGGGTGCGCTGCCAGTTGCGCCACGGCGGCAGACGTGGGCCAGCGTAGCCGGAGTCGGCAGGCGCGCCTCCCCACCGCGGGGTCGCCGGCGCCCCGGCTCTGACCTTCCGGCCCGGGTTATCCGCCTGGCGTGGGCGCCGCATCGGTAGAAGCAGCCGCCGGGGTGGAGGTGGCTGTCACCGGCGGAGTCACCGCCGGAGTCGGCGGCGGCGAACAGACCACGTTCTGCTGCCCGTTGTAGACCGTGGTGAAGTCCTCGCGCCGGATCTCCGCCCCGGCCAGGTCGCTGATCACCCTGGTGTTGACGATCGAAAAGCCCTGCGTCCCGCCCGACGGGGTACAGGACTGCCCGTAGGGCTTGACCACGACCTGCGGCGAGGTGAAATCGAACCGGTCGCCGGAGATGGATTCCACCTCGACGTGCTTGGTGCCCCAGAGCCGCACGGTGATGTCGGAATCCGTCCAGATGGTGTGGATCAGCACCCCGGTGTCGTAGTCGTTGGAGAACGCCAACTCGATCTCGCCGTCGAAGACGGTCGCCTCGCGGCCGGCCGGGTAGCGGCTGATGTAGAACGAGTGCGGGGTGTGGGTGACGTCGCCCACGCCCGCGAAGTACGCGGCGTTGTAGAGCGTGGTGGCGAACTGGCTGATCCCGCCTCCGACGGCGGTGGACAGCGCGCCCTCCTGGATGATCCCCGCCGGGACGTAGCCCTGATCCACCCCTCTGGTGCCGGTGTACTCGTTGAGCCCGAACGTAGCGCGCGGCTGAACAATGGCGCCGTTCACCTTCTCGGCCACGACCCGGATGTTCACCCCGGAGGCGGTGGCGAAGCCGCCGGTGGTGAACTCACCGATGACCTGCTTGATGCCGAGCGCCTGCGCCCGTTCGGTGGTCAGCGACGGCTGGCCTACCAGCACCAGCGGGGCGGACAGGATCAGGGTGGCCTCGGCGGTCGCGGCGTCGACCTTGGCGGACGACGCCCGCACCGGGCTGCCGGACACCGGCAGCACCAGTCCCTCGAGCAAACCGGGCCCGCCGGCCCGCCAGGCCTCGGACACAGCCGTGAAGGCCTCGGGTACCTGCAGATCGCGACCGATCACCGGCGCCACCGACCGAACCGTCGTGCCCTCGATCGTCACCGCGCCCTCCACCGGGGCTACCGCGGTCTGCTGGGCGATGGCGGACAGGGAGGCAGCCAGAGTCGCCTGATCGATGCCGACGGCGAGCGGGAAATCGCAGGATCGGAAGAACGACGTCAACCGGGTGATCGGGTTGGCCGAGCGCGCATCGGTCGCGGCCGCGGAGCCGGCGACGTCTGGCGCCAGACCGGCGTTTGCTGGATCCAGGTTGATGGGTTCGCCGTGCACGTCGAGGGTGACCGGACGCCCGTACCGCGGGCAGGACCTGGGCGTTCAGCGCCGCGACGGCCTCGTCGGGGGTCAGCCCGCCGACGTCGACACCGGCGATAGTGGTGCCTCGCTCGATCTCTCCGCTGGCGAGAAGGAGGTCGATGAGATAGATCGCGGCGAGCGCCTGCAGGCCGGCGCCGTTTCCGATCACCCACGATCTTGCGCGGCCGAATCCTGAACGCGTGGCCGCGGATCGGGCGCCGGGTCCAGTCGGGTAGGCGGCCTCCGGGGCAGGCGGTGCACCCACGGTGTGGGTGCCTGCGTCTGACGCCCAGTTCCGGCCGTCCGGACTGCCGTCTGCCTGGTACCCGCTCAGCTGGATCACGCCCGTCCGAGGTCAGCCGGCGGAGGTCAGCCGGTCGAGGTCAGCGGGGTATGTGGTGATCGTTTGGGCGGCTGCTCCGAATCGTCTGGGTCAGGATTCGGCGGCACTCCAGTGGCGAGACGTTCATCAGGGACGCCAGCGCCGAGATCGCGCCGTCATCGAGAGTCACGACGGTGCCCGGGCTGGCGTGCCGTAGCTCGAACCACCGGCGAACCGGTACGAGTTTCGGGTCGGTGCTCGCCATCACCTCGGCGACATCGACCGTGATGGATCCCCCGGATCCGCCGGCCGTCGGACGGAGCATGACACTGCGCTCGGCGGCCGTGAGCAGGGTTCCGAGATCCTCGCCGAGGGCCCCGGCAATCACCCACAGCACATCCACCCTGAGCGACCGGTGACCGGTTTCGTAGTTGGCCAGCGCAGCCTTGCTGACCAGTCCACCGGTGCGTTGGGCCACTTCGGCCTGGGTCAGCTTTTGCCTGCGCCGGGATTCACGCAGCACTCGGCACACAGCAGCGGCAAACATCTGCTGTGACCGTGCGTCGTACGCCTGCGACACGTACTTCCCCTGTCAATTGTTGAGGACAGCGGGTACCTCCCGCCCGTCGACGCCGCGCACAGGGAGACCCTGCCAATCGCGACATCTGCGTCGATGTGGACCAAACGGGCGACCGGACAAGCCCTGACATGCGTTGTCATCTCTTTTCTACCACAGAGTAACCGGTGATACACCCTTTCGGCCCAATGGGGTGTGGGTGAATAACCCCATAGGGGGAAGATTCACCCCGTTGTGGAATCGCGCAGGTCAAGGACTTGGCCATCTACACCCAGCGACGCATGCAGCGCGCGGATCTCAGTCGAACAGGTTCTTGCCGAACCAGTCGCCAGGGGCGTTCGCTCCGGGCGGGCAGGACCGCCGGACGCCCCCGAAATGCGCGATGTACTGGTTGAGGAGGTCTGACCTGCCCAAACGGGTCTGCAGGAACGTGAATGGCACGTGCGGATCCCGCTGCAAAGCGGAAGAAAACCGCGCAGCGGCGAGGGCGCCGGGATCGAGATCCTGCCTGTTGGTGGAGTTGTCGCCCGCCGGAGCAACCGGATTCCGCCATCCTGCTCCGGGGTCGCCAGCCGGATTTGGCCATTGACGGCGACCACCGGATTCACGATGACCGGACCGGCTCTTGCCTAGTCAACCGCAGTTAACTCGTCACCGACAGTAGTTGGTGCCACGGTCACCTTGTGCCATCACCCGCGGACGGCGGAGCGCTCGGGGGCGATCGGGGGGCGATCGGGGGGCGATCGGGGGGCGATCGGGGAGGTCGATCAGAGCCTCGGCGTCGAGGGCCCGGTGCTGGTGAGATGCTGCGCAACCGTGCCGTCTGCGTGCTGCGGTTCAGCCGATTCCGCGGCGGGCGGGGCAAGGACCGCCGGATCCGGGCCGGCCCCGCGGCGGCCGGCCAGCCGAGGAATCCCGAACGCCAGCAGGACGATCGCGAAGGCCACCAGCAACCCCGGCAACACGGTGCCCAGCAGTTCACTGTCGGCCTTCTGCTGTTGCAGAGCCAGCAGACCTGCCACGCTCGCGGCCACCGCAGCGGGCGTCGTGGACAGCGTGCTGTCCGATTCGGTGCCGACGGAGACCGTGACACCGCTCGGGGCCGTGACCTGCACGGTTCTGACCAGCCGCAGGTCAAAGCCCAGGACGGTCCCAATCGACCTGTCGATGGTGATCGTCGGCGTGGCAGTGTCGGTGTAGCCGGCAGGCATGGCGGTGTCGCCGGATCGCCCGCGGGATCCGAGACCGACCGGCAGCCGACCGCCGTTCAACGCCGCGACATCCGCCTGGGTGAGGGTCTGCTGGAGTCCGGCTGCAGCGGCATCGGGCGTCGATGAGATCGGCGACCCGGCAAAGCGGGTCGCTGACCAACCGTCCGCGACCTCCGTGTGCCCCGTTCCCACCAGCGTGCTGGTACCGGTGATCGGCGAGCCGCCCACATCGGCCGTGATCTGCATCGACGCCACGCCCGAGTCGACCGCCATCACCGCGGTTCCGCCGGCCGTGCCGGCAGCGTCGGCCAGCGTGAAAGGCCCCTGCGCACCGTCGGCCCGGCCCGGCGCGGCCGGCGCCAGCACGGCCAGCAGCACCGCGACGCCCGCCGCACCGCCTGCCGTGGCGGTCAGCAGCACGCCCACCGTCCGCCGGGCCGGCGTTCGGCTCGGCGGCCACAGCACCACGGCCAGCAGCGGCACCGCGTAGAGCAGGTAGGCGACCACTTCGACCACCGGCAGGGTGCCGCGGATGCCGAGCATCCCGGTCAGCAGCGACTCCTGCACCGATCCGGGCCGGGAGACCGCGGTCAGATCCACCGCGGTCTGCTGGCCGACCGTCAGCCAGCCTGCCTCGTAGGCGGCGCGCAGCGTGCTCATCACCAACCCGGCGGCGACCAGCACCAACACCACTCCGGTGATCCGGAAGAACCGGGACAGATTCAGCCGCACGCCGCCCCGGTAGATGAGGTATCCCAGTCCGACTGCGAGCGCGATGCCGAGCACCACACCGATCGCGGCCTGCACCGGCGAGACCGTCGACTGGAAGGCCGCCAACAGGAACACCGCGGTCTCGAAACCCTCGCGAATGACGGCCAGGAAGGCCATCACCACCAGCGCGGCCGCCGAGCCCCGGGCAAGGGCACCACCTGCCGCGTTCTGCAGATCCGCCTTCAACCCGCGGGAGTGCGCCCGCATCCAGAGCACCATGTAGGTGATCATCGCGACGGCGATCGCGGCCACCACGCACTCGAGCATCTCCTGCTGCCGCTGGGGCAACCCCGAGCTGACCGCCTGCAGCCCAACGCCGACGGCCAGGCACACCGCGACGGCCGCGCCGACGCCTGCCCAGACCGCGCGTAGCGCGTCCGGTCGGTTGCTCTGCTTGAGGAACGCGGCGATGATCCCGACGATCAGCGAGGCCTCCAGGCCCTCGCGCAGGCCGATGACCAACGTGGCCAGCATCCGCGACTCCCGTTCCTGACGCCTGTCGGCAATCGGCTGACCTGGTTTAGTTAGCCTGGCCTATCCAATAGCCGCACGGTACAGGGTCGGGCAGGTCGTGGGAACCCGCCAAAGGACCTGTCCTGCACCGACCGAGGGCCCTGGCTCCGTACGCTGTGCCGCATGACCGTCCGGCCGATCGTCATCTGCGGCGAACCCGTCCTGCACCGACCCACCCGCGCCGTCACCGAATTCGCCCCTCCCGACGACCCCACCGCGGAGCTTGCGATGCTGGTCGCGGACCTCTTCGAGACCAACGAGGTCGCGAACGGCGCCGGCCTGGCGGCAAACCAGATCGGTGACGATCGCCGGGTGTTCATCTACGACTGCCCGGACAAGGGCACTCGCCGGCGCGGGTATGTGGTCAATCCCACGATCGAGACGTCGACGATCCCGGAGAACATGCCCGACCCGGAGGACGACACTGAGGGTTGCCTGTCCGTACCCGGCGAGAACTTCCCGACGGGTCGGGCCGACTGGGCGAAGGTCACCGGATTCGACGTCACCGGGAAACCGGTCGAGGTGGACGGCACCGGGTTCTTCGCGCGCTGCCTGCAGCATGAGGTGGATCACCTTGACGGGTACCTGTATCTGGATCGGCTGATCGGGCGCAATGCCAGGGCCGCCCGCAAGGCCGTGAAGGCCCGCGGCTGGGGAGTGCCCGGGCTGTCCTGGATGCCGGGCAAGGACCCTGACCCGTTCGGCCACTGAGCCACGGGCGTGGTCACCAAACGTGAACACGAAACGCCCGGACGTAACACTGTGCAATCGGCCCGTGACGATGCCTCGTCGAGCGCCGATAGGCTCGACGCTGTGTCCACGCCGAGAACCCTGCCCGCGACCGAAACTGACACCGCCTGCGCTCCCGGCGAGACCAGCACCACCGACGGACCCGCAACACCCAACGGGTCGAGCTCTGCAGAACGGTCACCGGATGAGCAGAGGTCGGCAGCGGAGTCCGCGGAAGATCAGCACGCCGAGCCGGCCCACCAGGCCTCCATGGTGGTGGTGGCCAACAGGCTGCCGTTCGATCTGGAGACGCTGCCCGACGGGAGCACCAGGGCGCGGCAAGCGCCCGGTGGGCTGGTCACCGCGTTGGCCCCGATCCTGTCCCGCCGGCAGGGCGCGTGGATCGGCTGGCCCGGCACCCCCGACGTCACCCTGGAGCCGACCACCACCGATGGGTTGAGCCTGTTCCCGGTCGCTCTCGCCGCCGACGAGGTGATGGGTTTCTACGAGGGATTCTCGAACGCCACGCTCTGGCCGCTGTACCACGACGCGGTGGCCGATTCGCAGTTCCACCGGGTGTGGTGGGAGTCCTACCAGCGGGTCAACGCGAAATTCGCCGAGGCGGCCGCCGACGTCGCTGCCCCTGGCGCCACCGTCTGGGTGCACGACTACCAGCTGCAACTGGTGCCGCAGTTGCTGCGCCGGCTACGGCCGGACGTGCGGATCGGATTCTTCCTGCACATTCCCTTCCCGCCGGTCGAGCTGTTCATGCGGCTCCCGTGGCGCAGCCAGATCGTCAACGGGTTGCTCGGCGCGGACCTCATCGGTTTCCAGCTGCCCGGTGGCGCGCGAAACTTCGCCCGCCTGGCCAAGTCGCTGACCGGGGCCAACACCACCGGCGGCACGATCGAGCACGACGGCCGGACCATCCGCGCCGCGGCCTTCCCGATCTCGATCGACTCCTCCGAGCAGTCGGCGCTGGCCGCCACCCCCGCGGTGCACGACGCGGCCCGGCGGATCCGCGCCGACCTCGGTCGGCCCCGCCGGATCATCCTCGGCGTGGACCGGCTCGACTACACCAAGGGCATCGACGTCAGGTTGCGGGCCTTCGAAGAGTTGCTCGCCGAGAAGGACCCGGCGGTCGAGGACACCGTCATGATCCAGATCGCCACCCCCAGCCGGGAACGGCTCGAGTCGTACAAGAAGATGCGGGAGTCCATCGAGCGGCAGGTCGGTGCGCTGAACGGCGACTACGGCAAGATCGGCCGGCCCGCCGTGCACTACCTGCACCGGTCGCTGCCGCGCGAGGAACTGGCCGCGTTCTACGTGGCCGCCGACGTGATGACAGTGACGCCGTTCCGCGACGGGATGAACCTGGTGGCCAAGGAGTACGTGGCGTGCCGGGTGGACGGCGGCGGGGTGCTGCTGCTCAGCGAGTTCACCGGCGCCGCCAAGGAACTGCGCGCCGGGCTGCTGGTCAACCCGTACGACACCGACGGGGTCAAGGAGGGCCTGCGCAAGGCCCTGACGATGTCCCCGGTGGAGGCGCGCCGGCGGATGCGCTCGCTGCGCCGGCAGGTGCTGACGCATGACGTCGACCGGTGGGCGGCGGCGTTCCTGTCCTCGCTGGAACGCACCCGCGACCACCTGGCCGACGCGATGTCCAGGCTGCCCGACGACGTCATCGCGTCCATCTCGCAGATCAGCGAGACCGAGCGACTGTTGGTGGCGACGGACTTCGACGGAACCCTGGCGCCGATCGTGGACGACCCGGCGACCGCGCGGCCGCTGCCCGAGTCGATGGAGGCACTGGAGACCTTGACCGCGATCCCGGGCACGGTGGTGGCCGTGGTGTCCGGCAGGGCCCTGGCCGATCTGCAGGATCTGCTGGGCGGGAATCAGCGGATCCACCTGGTCGGCAGCCATGGCGCGGAGACCTCGGCCGAGGACCGGGACAGTTCGGCGAGCCTGTCGGCCGACGACCGAAAGCGGTTGTTCCGGTTGAAGTTGGAGCTGCAACAGATCACCGCCGAGTACCGCGGGGTGAACCTGGAGCTGAAGCCGACGGGGATCGCCGTGCACCTGCGCGGCGTCGACGACCGGGTGGCGGCGGCGGTCACCGAACAGATCGAGGAGAACCCGGCCAGCTGGCCGGGCGTGCACCTGTTGCGCGGCAAGAAGGTCCTGGAGCTGACCGTCGTCACCACCAACAAGGGCCGCGCGCTGAAGGCGCTGATGCGCCAGCATCACATCACCGCGACCGTGTTCATCGGCGACGACATCACCGACGAGAACGCCTTCGGCGTGTTGTCCGGACCCGATGTCGGGGTCAAGGTCGGGCGCGGCCAGACCGCCGCCGACGTCCGGATCGCCGAGCCGGCCCAGGTGGCGGATCTGCTGCACGTGCTCGCCGCGTCCCGGCGGCGCGGGCAGAAGCGCCGGTCCCAGCACGCGGCCGGCACGTCCGGCCCGGTCGCCAAGGAGCACACAGCCATTGGATCAGGGGGCTGATTCTCGAGGGCCTGATTCTCGAGCCGTTCGGATCTCTCAGACCTTCGGGTGCGCCGTGGTCTTGCCGGCGAGAAAAGTGGTGTCGAGCATCACCCGGCGCCCGGCTGTCCGGCGTGCGGGGCTCAGTAGCAGCCGCCCGGCCTGCCGGCCTTTTTCCACCACAGGCTGCACCACCGTGGTCAGCTGCGCATCGATGGCGGATCGGATGCCGTCGAATCCCGTCACCGAGACGTCCTCCGGCACCCGCTGCCGTCGCCGGATCAATTCGTTGATCGCGCCGAGGGCGAAAACGTCCGTGGTGGCGACGAGCGCGGTGATGCCCGGGTCGAGGGCCAGCACTTCCGCCGCGGCCGATGCACCGGCGTCCACCGAATGTTCGAATCGCTCGACCACCGGGACCCGGTCCCACGCCACGCCGGCGGCGGTGAAGGCCTCGCGCAATCCTCTGAGCCGGTTGCGTTGCACGTGATAGTGCGCGGCACCCTGCCGGTCGATGGAGACCGGACCGTCCATGTTCACCCGGCCCAGCCGCATGCAGATGACACCGATGCGCCGATGTCCGAGCCCGAGCAGGTGGTCCGCCACACCGCGAATCGCGGCCGCGTCATCGATGCCCACCAGGTCGGCACCGGTGGTGCTGGGCTGATCGCAGATCACCGCGGGAACCGGCCTGGCCAGCGCGGCCGCCAGATGCGGGTCGTCGTCAGGCATGGAATAGACGACGAACCCGTCGACCGCGGCGCTGGACACCGCCAGCACGTCCTCGGAGTCCGGTCGCGCGGGCACCAGCAGCAGCCCGACCCTGGCCAGGTCGCATTCCAGGGTGAGCCCTTCCAAGAAGGCAACAGCGCCCGGGTCGCGGAACGCGTACGACACCTGCTCGGTGAGCAGCAGCCCGATCGCGCCGGCCTTGCGGGTGCGCAACGAGCGCGCCACCGGGTCGGGGCCGGGGTAGCCCATCCGCCTCGCGGCCTCCATCACCCGGGAGCGCAATTGGGGGGAGAGCTGGTCGGGGCGGTTGTACGCGTTGGACACCGTGGTCCGGGAGATGCCCAGCTCGGCCGCGAGTGACGCCAGGGTTGCCGGCGGTCGCGTCCGTGGCGGGCGATCCATCATCCCTGCACGGTATCCGGTGGGCGTCGAAGGGAAAGCATCCAGGAGCGTGTTCGGCGACCGCACAGTTTTCCGTCGCCCGGTCCCGTCACCGAGCGCGAGCCTTCCCCCTGGCCGACCGCGACCCTGCTCGTCCGGACGGGCGATCCACTCCTACGCTCGGAAAACGTTTTCCCGACCCCTTCCCATCGCTGCAGGGAGCCGATACGCTGCTGCGGACCACACCACCACACATCGACCCCGCCACCCTCGGGGCGAGGAGAAGGACGTGACACATGGCTGACGTCAAGTTCGAGGACGCCTCCCGTATCTACCCCGGCAGCCCGCCGGTCCGCGCGGTCGACTCACTGAATCTCGATATCCCCGACGGCGAATTCCTTGTCCTGGTCGGCCCGTCCGGCTCCGGGAAGTCCACCGCGCTGCGCATGCTGGCCGGCCTCGAGGACATCAACGAGGGACGTGTCATCATCGGCGGCCGCGACGTCACCAACGTCCCGCCGAAGAACCGCGACATCGCCATGGTGTTCCAGTCCTACGCCCTGTATCCGCACATGACGGTTGCCGAGAACATGGGCTTCGCCCTCAAGCTCCGCGGCGTCAACAAGACCGAGATCGCCAGCAAGGTCAGGGAAGCGGCCGGCTTGCTCGACCTGGAGAAGTACCTCGACCGGAAGCCGAAGGCGCTCTCCGGTGGCCAGCGTCAGCGCGTTGCGATGGGCCGGGCCATCGTCCGCGAGCCCTCCGTCTTCCTCATGGACGAGCCGCTGTCGAACCTGGACGCCAAGCTCCGGGTGGAGACCCGCGCGAACATCGCCGAACTGCAGGCGCGCCTGGGCACCACCACCGTCTACGTCACCCACGACCAGGTCGAGGCCATGACGATGGGCCACCGCGTCGCGGTGCTCAAGGACGGCATCCTGCAACAGTGCGACACCCCGCGGACCCTGTACGACAAGCCGAACAACGTCTTCGTCGCCGGCTTCATGGGCTCGCCGGCGATGAACCTACTGACCGTCCCGCTCACCAGCGAGGGCGCCACGCTGGGCCACGCCAACGTACCGCTGCCCGGCGAGCTGCTGTCCGAGGCCTCGTCGCTCGGTCTGAAGGAGGTCACCTTCGGTGTCCGTCCGGAGAACCTGACGCTGGGCACCGACGGGCTGCCGGTCATCATCGACCTGGTGGAGGAACTGGGTGCCGACTCGTTCGTGCACGGCCACACCCCCGACGGCGGACGGATCGTGATCCGCACCGACGCGCGGATCCACCCGCAGAGCGGCTCGACGGTTCAGGTCACGGTGACCGATGCCGACCACCTGCACCTGTTCAACCCGAGCGACGGCCTGCGCCTCCGGGCGTCCGCCGCGGTGCCCGCGGATTCCTCGCCGATCGTCTCGCACGCCCTGCCCCAGGGCGTTCCCACCGACTGAGCTGACCGGCTCCGCTGAAGCAACCCGCCCGTCGCGCGAGACCCTCGCGCGGCGGGCGGGTGCCCTTTGTGGAGATGGCGTTTCGCGTCAGGCGACGGACGGTTCGCGCCGCTCCTCGGCGGCGGGTGGCTGGGAGAGCTCAGTCCGGCGGGCCCAGCCCCTGCGCAACCGCCGATTGCCGGTGATCCGGCAGACGACGTAGATCAGGAAAGAGATCGTGGTGACGTACGGGCTGATCGGCAGGCTGCCGCCCAGCGCCAGCAGGATCCCGCCGACCACCGACGTCACACCGAAGGTCACCGACAGCACCGGCACCCACAGCGCAGATGCGGTCACCCGCATGGCCGCCGCGGCCGGGGTGACCAGCAGGGCCAGCACCAGCAGCGCGCCCACCACCTGTACCGCCATCGCCACCGTCAAACCGAGCACGATCATGAACACCGGCGACAGCGCGCGCACCGGAACGCCGCGGGCGGCCGCGATCTCGGGGTCGACGGTGGCGAACATCAGCGGCCGCCAGAGAACCGCGAGCACGGCGATGACGATGACCGACACACCCAGCATCCAGAACAGCTGCGGATCGTCCACGGCCACGATCTGACCGGTCAGCAGACCGAACTTGTTCGCCGCACGCCCGGGGTACAGGGCCAGGAACAACACGCCGAGGCCGAGGCCGAACGGCATCAGCACGCCGATGAACGACGACCGTTCGCGTGCCCGCACCCCGAGGAACCCGATCAGCAGCGCCGCGGACAGCGACCCCAGGATCGAGCCGATGACGACGTTGAACCCGACCAGCAGCGCGAAAGCCGCTCCGGCGAAGGACAACTCGCTGATCCCGTGCACCGCGAACGTCAGATCGCGCATCACCACGAAGACGCCGATCAGGCCGCCGATCAGGCCCAGCAGTGCGCCGGCCAGGATCGAGTTGTACAACAGGCCGAGAAGCTCAGCGTAGTTCTGAAAACTGAACAGCTTGTCCCACACGCTCATCGGCGGAACCTCCTGGTCGGGCCGGCGGGCGGGTCGGTCGCGCCGTGATCGTCGTGGGACAGGTGGAATCCGGCGGTCGGATCGGTCGAGGCGACCACGATGATCCGGCCCTGGGTCCGGATGACGTCGACCGGCGCGCCGTACAGCTCGGTCAGCCCCTCCGAGGTGAGGACTTCCTCGGGCGGCCCGAGCCGGAAGCGCCCGGCGGCCAGATAGAGCACCTGGTCGACATAGTCCAGCACCGCGTTGATGTCGTGGGTGACGAACAGGACAGCGGTGTCGTGCTCCCGCCGCCGGCGGTCCAGCAAGGCGGCCACCTCCTGCTGGTGCCGGAGGTCGAGCGCGGCCAGCGGTTCGTCGCACAACAGGATCGAGGGGTTGGACGCCAACGCAGCGGCCACCCTGACCCGCTGCAGCTCGCCGCCGGAGAGCATGGAGACCGGCGCGTCGGCGAGCTGCGCGGCACCCACCGAGGCCAACAGCTCGTCGATGGTCCTGCGCACCTCGTGACGCGTGCGCGCCGTGCCGATCGGCATTCCCCAGCGGTGGCCGTCGAGGCCCATCCGCACGACGTCCCGCGCCTTCACCATGGTGGCGCTGTCGATCGAGACCTTCTGCGGCACATAGCCGACCAGCGTGCTGCCCCGCCGAACCGGTTCACCTGCGATCCACGCCTCACCGGTGGACAGCGGCTGCTCACCGAGCAACACCCGGATCAGGCTGGTCTTGCCCGACCCGTTCGACCCCAGGATCGCCACGAACTGGCCCGGCGGGATGTCAAGATCCAGCCCGCTCCAGAGCACCCGGTCGCCGAACGCAAGGCCGGCCTCCCGGGTGGACACCACCGGCTGCACGGCGGATGCCACCGGGCGCGGTGCCGGCGCACCGAGGCTCGCGGCGGCGATCGGCGCAGCGATCCCCGACGAGGCGGCACCCGGTGTTGCGCTGTCCATGATCGTCTGCCGTTTCATCTGCTCAGCGCTCATCCCTCGGCGCTCATCCGTTCAGCGCGGTCGCCAGCGCGGTGATCGTGTCGTCCATCCAGCTCAGGTAGTCCGTATTTTCCGGCAACGTCTCGGTGACCGGCACGACGCCGATGTGGTTCTGCTCGGCCGCATTCAGCACCGTCTCGGTCTCCGGCGACGCCGTCTGCGCGTTGTACACCAACGCGGCGACCTGCCCGCCGGTGAACAGCGCCAGGGTGTCGTTCAGCACCGTCGGGGGTACATCGGTGCCGTCCTCGATGGCCTTGCTGAACCTTTCCGGCGTCTTGTCGACCAGCCCGGCGGCCTCGGTCAGGTAGAGCGGAACCGGTTCGGTGACCGCGATCCCGGTGCCGTCATGCGCGGCCTTGATTTCCTGCACCTTTGCGGTCAGCCGGGCGATCCTGCCGGTGAACGCGTCGGCGTTGGCCTGGAAGTAGGCCGCCTGCTCCGGCCGCAGGTCGCTGAGCTCGGTGGCCACCTTCTGCGCCACGGCGTCGACGGTCGGCAGGTCGTACCAGACGTGCTCGTTGACGAGCCCGTCCGTTGGGTCTGTCGGCGCGCCGGATCCGAACAGCGGGGCGGCATCGATGATCGGCGCGACCGATCCGGAAGCGTCGATCAGGGTGGTCATCCAGTCGTCGTAACCGCCGCCGTTCTCGACGATCAGCTCGGCCTTGGACACCGCCAGCTGAGCCTGCGCGCTTGGTTCGAAGGAGTGCGGATCCGCGGACGGATCGGTGACGAGCGGCCGCACCGTCACGGACTGGCCGCCGACCTGCGACACCACGTCGCCCCAGACGTTGGTCGAGGTGACGACGGAGATCGGCGCGGCTGCGCTGGTCGAACTGCCGGACGCGCCGCTGCCGGTCGCGGGGATGTTCGACCCGCACGCAGCCACTACCACCGCAGCAGCGACG
>JBBQGJ010000013.1:0-41258 GCA_038322925.1 Mycobacteriales bacterium | reverse complement strand
CAACGGGCCTAGGTTGCCCGCCGGGGTTGTTGGACCGGGCGGTCCCGGTCATGCCCTCACGCTTACCTCCACCACCAGCACGACCGAAGTCGGGGCCCTTCCCTCCCGGCGCGTTATGTTGCACGCCGATCACCGGTACTACGACCCCGTCGGACTCCCGCTGCCCTCCGCTCGACTTCACCATCGGCTTATACGAGTGGTCTTTGCCCGACGAAGGCCAGGCAGACGGGTCTCTCCTGTTCCATGCCAGACCGTGATCACGTGCCGCCTCCCATACCCCGGAAGGACCCGTCGAGCTGACCCCGGAACAGGGCTCGACAGACATGGCCTTCGCCGTGAAGTGAGCGGCTCGGCTCCTTCATTGTGAGTGTGACGAGGCTGCAGAGTTCGCATAACGCTGCGGCCCGTGATCTTGCTCCCTCCAAAGAGGCTCTTGACACCCCGCTCAGCCCGCCGGATCTCTCCGACGAACCGGGGCCTGCTACCCGGCGCTCCGGTACCTACCGGGACGGGACTCACACCCGCAGGTCTGACACAGCTTTCAGGACGCACCACCCGATCAGCCTAGTCGCCGCCGCGTAGGCCGGCTCAGGCCGACGTCGAGGTCTGCACCAGGACATCGACCGCAGCTGCGATGGAAGGCGACGACTGACCCGACGACGAGTCCGTCTGCGCCGGCACCTGGATCAGGATGCGGCTGCCGAGCGGAACGCCGACCAGATTCGCGAACGGTCCGCCGGCCGCTACGGGCAGCTCCTGGGGCCCCTGTCCGCTGCTGCCGTCGGTGGCGCCGCTCGGCCACGTCGACCCGGCCGACTCCCCGGCCCAGGTCACGGCCACGTACTGGGCGAGCACGTTGCCGTTGGTGATCGGTGCGCCGGTGCCGGTGGCCAGCACGGTGACGGTCGGAGCGGTGGGCTCCGCCGTCCCCGCCGGAACCGTGATGGTCGGTGCCACCCCCAGCGCGCCGGCAACCTGCGGGCCGGTCGCGGGTGCGGTTTGCGGGGTGGCGTCCGTCTGGCCGCCCGCTGTCGGACCGATCGCCTTGACGATGTCGACGACGAACACGATCGTGTCGGTCCCGCCGATACCGGCTCCCGAGCTGCCCGCGGAGCCGTAGCCGTCCGCGGGCGGCAGGCTCAGCAGCACCCGGCTGCCCACCGGCACTCCGACCAGGCCCACGTCCCAGCCGGGAACGACCTTGCCGACGCCGATCTGGAACGCGGCGGTGGATCCCTTGTCGTAGGAGTTGTCGAAAACCTTGCCGTTCCAGATCTGGCCCAGGTAGTTGGTGATCAACCAGTCGCCGCTCGCGGTGACCGGCCCGGTGCCTTCCGACAGGATCGTGCGCTGCAGGCTGGGCATCGCCGGGGTAGACGGGAACGTCAGGGTCGGCTTCTCGCCGAACGCGCCGCTGGCCGTGGGCAACAACGAGGCATCGACCGGAGCGGCCACCGCGGTGGCCGCAGGCACCGACGGCCCGAGGGTGGCGGCCTCGCTCGAGCTCGCGGTTTCCGTGCCCGACGAACCGCTGGTCGACGAGCTGGAACTGCTCGACGAGCAGGCGACCGCGGCGAGCATCGGCAGGACGATCAAGGGCACGGCAACAAGCGCGGCGCGCAAACGCATCGGGACATCCTCATCAGTGGCTGGTCACGGGCCCGGCGGCGGTGCTGTGCTGCTTCACCTGCTGCTCGCACCTGCGGACGGATTATCGCGGGCCGCGACAATCGACAAAACGCAACCCTACGCAGTACCGCTGTCCGATTCGTGTGAACAGGCCGTGCGGCAGGACTGGCAACCCTGTGCGCGCCACGAAGGACAGGACAAGGACAGTGGGTGAACGCCGGCCATCGCGGGGGTGTGCTGCTGGTCAGGACGATGTCAGGACAGTGACTGTCCGGTCGAGTGGGTGCGCCCCTGGAGTCAGCGGGCGGTCCGCGCGTCCTAACCTGTGCTCGTGGCCCCCAACACCCGAGTCTTCGTCGCGCAGCTCGACGGGCTGCCGGTGTTCGGCCCGAGTGGCGAGTCGATCGGCAAGGTGCGTGACATCGTGGTCGCGCTGCGGCTGGACCGCAAACCACCCAGGGCGCTCGGCCTGGTCGTCGAGTTGCCGACCCGACGACCGATCTTCGTGCCGATGCTGCGGGTCAGCAGCCTGGAGTCGCACGCGGTCGCGCTCGCCACCGGCTCGGTGAGCATGCGCCGGTTCGAGCAGCGCACCCTGGAGCTGCGGCTCATCGGCCAGCTGCTCGGCACCCAGGTTCAGCTGGCCACCACCGCGAGCGCGGCCACCGTCGTCGACGCGGCGATGGAACGGACCCGTACCCGTGACTGGGTGGTCTCCCGGCTGGCCGTGCGGGAGCGGACCCGGCGGATCGGCCGCCGGGCGCCGGTGCAGGTGGTGGCCTGGACGGACGTCCGCGGTATGGATCCGGCCCAGCTCACCGGCCATTCAATCCGCGGCGCCCAGCAGGTGCTCGCCTCCTTCGAGGGGCTGCGCGCCGCCGACGCGGCCGGCATCCTGCGTGAACTTGACACCGAGCTGCGCTACGAGGTGGCCGACATGCTCGACGACGACCGGCTTGCGGACGTCCTGCAGGAATTGCCGGAGGACGACCAGAAGGAACTGCTGGCCCACCTGGACGAGGCTCGCGCCGCGGACATCCTGGAGGCCATGGACCCGGACGACGCCGCAGACCTGCTGGCCGAGCTGCCCGTCGGCATCCAGGAACGCCTGCTCGGCCTGATGGAACCGGAGGAATCCGGACCGGTCCGGCGGCTGCTCCAGTACTCGTCGGACACGGCCGGCGGCCTGATGACGCCCGAGCCGGTGGTGTTGAGCCCCGACGCGACGATCGCCGAGGCACTGGCCCGGATCCGCTCCCCCGACCTCACCCCGGCCCTGGCGTCGATGGTGTTCGTCTGCCGGCCACCGCAGGCAACCCCGACCGGCCGCTACGTCGGCTGCGTGCACACCCAGCGGCTGCTGCGTGAACCACCGTTCGAGCTCGTCGCCGGTGCCATCGACGCAGAGATGTCCCAACTGTCGCCGGACGCCGCGCTGACCGACGTCACCCGGTTCTTCGCGTCGTACAACCTGGTCTGCGCCCCGGTCGTCGACGACGAGGAGCACCTGCTCGGTGCGGTCACCGTCGACGACGTACTCGATCACCTGCTACCCGACAACTGGCGGGAGGAGGGTCTGACCGACGACGCCGCGGGCCAGGACGATGCCGAGGTCGGCAATCACCCTGGCCGGCACAGCCAGGCCGGCGGCCGACGGGCGATCCTGCGATCGATGACGACCAAGGACAGCGAGCCTCCGGCAGCCGGCCCCCGGGGAGCAGCCGGAGCGCGCCGTGGCTGACGCGCCCACCCGGCGCCGGCTGGACCAACCCAAGAGCGGCCGCCGGTTCAGCCTCGACGTCGACCCGGAGACCTTCGGCAGGCTGTCAGAGAACCTCGCCCGGTTCATCGGCACCGGGACGTTCCTGTTCTGGCAGACCCTGGTGGTGATCATCTGGATCATCATCAACCTGTTCGCCGTCAGCTATCGGTGGGACCCGTACCCGTTCATCCTGCTGAACCTGGCCTTCTCCACCCAGGCCGCGTATGCGGCGCCGCTGATCCTGCTCGCGCAGAACCGACAGGACGACCGGGACCGGATCACCCTGGACGAGGACCGCAACCGGGCGGCCCAGACGAAGGCCGACACCGAGTTCCTCGCCCGGGAACTGGCCGCACTGCGGATCGCCATCGGCGAGGTCGCGACCCGCGATTACCTTCGTGGCGAGCTCGACCGGTTGCGGATGGACCTCGACGAGACCTCCACCGATCCGTCGGCTCGCGGCAAGCCGGCCAAACGCTTGTCGGACAAGAGCAAGGCATCGGGCAAGACGACGGGCGGCAAGAGCAGCGGTGCGGGCGCCGGCGCCCGCACCAACGAGAAGGCCGAACCGAAAACCGAGCCCAAGTCGGGACCCAAGTCCGCAACGGAGACCGAGCCAGAGACCGAGGGCATCCCGAACCCGGAACAAGGTTGAGCCCTGATCACAGCGGACAGCACGAAAGGCCCCGCCGGTGTCGGCGGGGCCTTTTTCGTGCGACCCACGATGCGTGGAGGTGGCGGGAATTGAACCCGCGTCCAGCGTTGCTTCGTGAGGGCTTCTCCGGGCGCAGTCCGCTATGTCCCTACTCGGCCCCACCAGTCTCGCGAACACGCTGGTGCGACGGGCCCAGTCGCTGTGAGTTGTCCCTCAAGATCCCGCGACCGGATCTCTCGGTGATCCCCCTAGCTGACGCCAGGATCCGGGGCGGAGGAACCCCCGGTCTGACGGACTCCTTACTCGCTCAGGCGGCGAGGGCGAAGTCAGCGCGATCGTTGTCGGCGCTTGATTTTTTTGCAACGGATGGTTAACGAGATCATCGTTGCCTTCCTCGGCCCGCTTCACCTCACTCGACATCCACTGTCGAGACCGATCACCCCCGGGTAACAACTGGCACCACTCGTGCCGTGGGGAGAACAGCGCCTTCATCATACGTGTTCCCGGTGCAGCCCGGTTGGCGCTCGGCGGCTCGACCCCTGACCTGGCCATCCACGGCGGCAGGCACCGCGTCGTGAGGTACCGCCGCGGTTGGCGCGTCAGCCCATGCCCTTGGCGCGCCGGCCCGCATACCTGGCCAGCTCCCGGTCCGCGTCCCGCTTGGCCATGTCCTGCCGCTTGTCATAGGACTTCTTGCCCCGCCCGAGGCCCAGCTCGACCTTCACCCGGCCATCCTTGAAGTACATCGACAGCGGGATCAGCGCGAGGCCACCCTCCTTGAGCTTTCCGGCCAGCCGGTCCAGCTCCATCCGGTGCACCAGCAGCTTGCGGACCCGCCGCGGGGCGTGGTTGGTCCAGGTGCCCTCGGCGTACTCCGCGATGTGCACGTTGCGGAGCCACAGCTCGTCGTCGGTGATGGTGGCGAACCCGTCCACCAACGACGCCCGGCCGGAGCGCAACGACTTGACCTCGGTCCCGGTCAGCGCGATGCCGGCCTCGATGGTGTCCAGAATCGTGTAGTCGTGACGAGCCTTGCGGTTGGAGGCGATGATCTTCCGCCCGCCGGGTCGGTTACTGGAGTCGATCTTGTTCGTGGCCATGGCCCGTTCAGGGTAATCGCCGCGGCGAGAGGATATCCCGATCGCCCTTCCGCTCCGCCGGATGAAGCGCCCCGCTACAACCTGACGTACAGGCGCAGCGTGACGTACGCGGACACCGCGGCGAGCCCGGCGCCGATAGCAATCAGGATCGGCGACACCCACACCAGTGTGGCGCCGTCGATGTCCGGCAGGATCCCGGACCGGATCACCGGGCCGAGCGCCTTGTCCACGAACAGGAACTTCGCGCCGATCAACCCGAGAATGGCCAGACCCGCCCCGATGATCCCTGCCGTCACCGCCTCGATCATGAACGGCAGCTGTGTTCGCCATCGCGAGGCGCCGACCAGCCGCATGATCGAGGTCTCCGTGCGTCGGGTGTAGGCCGCGATCTGGACCATGTTCGAGATCAGCAGCAGGGCGGCCAACGCCTGGATCAGCGCGATGATGATGGTGGCGTTCCGGATCCCGTTGAGCAGGCTGAACAGCCGGTCCAGGAAGGCGCTCTGATCGGCCACCGATTGCACGCCGGGCTTGCCGTCGAACTGCTCGGCGATCACCCGGTAACGCTGCGGATCGAACAGCTTGACGTGGAACGAGGCGGACAGAGCCTCGGGCGTGCCGATCTCCAGCAGCTCCGGCTGCCCGGCGAACTGCTGCTTGTACCGCTCGTAGGCGGCGGCCTGGCTCTCGTACTCGATGGTCTCGACGTCGGTGTTGGCCTGCAGCTGCTTGTTGATGTCCACGCACGGCGACGCCCGGCAATCGGGGTCCTGCGCGGACTGGTCGGGCGTCAGGTAGATCGTCACCTCGACCTTGTCGCCGTAGACGTCGCGCATCTGGTCGGTCATCCGGGCGATGATCAGGCCGCCGCCGAGCAGACCGAGAGAGATCGCGGTGGTCAGGATCATCGCGATCGTCATGGTGATGTTGCGGCGAAATCCGTTCAGGACCTCGGTGACGACGAATCCGGCTCGCATGTGTGCCTTTCATATCCAGCATTCGGCCGCAATCTCGCGACCAGCTGTCACATCGGGAACCCGGACCGGCACGGCCCGGGTCAGTGCATTTGGTCCGTTCAGGATGGACCGGGTGGCTACCGCCCGACGCCGTACACGCCGCGTGCCTCGTCACGGACGACCTTGCCCAGCTGCAGTTCGATGACGCGGCGGCGCATCGAGTCGACGATGGCGTTGTCGTGGGTGGCCATCACCACCGTGGTGCCGGTGCGGTTGATGCGTTCCAGCAGAAGCATGATGTCCGCGCTGGTGTCCGGGTCGAGGTTGCCGGTGGGCTCGTCGGCCAGCAGCAGCAGCGGCCGGTTCGCGAATGCCCTGGCGATCGCCACCCGCTGCTGCTCGCCGCCGGACAGCTCGTTCGGCAGCCGGTTGGCCTTGCCTTCCAGCCCGACCATCTCCAGTACCTCGGGAACCACCTGCTTGATCGACGCCCGCGATCGACCGATCACCTCGAGGGCGAAGCCGACGTTCTGCGACACCGTCTTGTTGGTGAGCAGCCGGAAGTCCTGGAACACGCAGCCAAGTCGCCGGCGGTGCGCCGCGACCTTCGACCGCCGCAGGTGCACCAGATCGGCCCCGCCGACCTCGAGATCACCGCTGGTCGGCACGTCCTCGCGGAGCAACAACCGCAGGAAAGTCGACTTTCCCGATCCCGACGGACCGATGAGAAAGGCGAATTCGCCCTTCTCGACGTCGATCGTCACGTCCTCGAGAGCCGGCCGGGTAGATGTCTTGTAGCTCTTGGAGACGTGCGACGAATGAATCACAACAGCGGAGTGTAAACGGTCAATCGTTATCTGGGCGTGATCTGCGCCCCGCCGCGCACGGTCTGTGACGGGATCGATCCCTCGCAGCGAGGCATTCGCTCACCCCGATGGGGCCGTTCGAGCCCCTTCAGCCCGCAGAACGGCCAGCACCGGGCCGTGCAGCAGACCGTTTGTGGCCAGCGCGCTGGCCGTCAGTGCGCCGGATGGCTGACCCTGCACATCGGTCATCCGGCCGCCCGCCTCGGTGACGATCGGGACCAGTGCGGCGAGGTCCCACAAGTTCAGGTCGGGTTCGGCCGCGATGTCGACCGCACCCTCCGCCACCAGCACGTACGAGTAGAAATCGCCGTACGCCCTGGTCCGCCAGCAGGCGTCGGACACGGCCGCGAAGGCGTCGCCGAGCCCGTCAGGAACGTCGGATGCCCGCCATTCGGACATTTCGGAAAACGACAGCGAGGCGTCGGCCAGTTCGAGCACCTGGGACACCCTGCAGGGCCGGGCCGGGTTGTCGGCAAACCGGGTGAACGCCCCCCGTTCGGCCGCCGCCCACCACCGCCGGGCCAGCGCGGGCGCCGAGACAACCCCGATGGTGAACGACTCGCCGTCCAGCAGCGCGATCAGCGTCGCCCACACCGGCACGCCGCGAACGAAATTCTTGGTGCCGTCGATCGGGTCGATCACCCAGCGCCGGCGCGCCGTGCCCTGGTCCGCGCCGGAATCTGCGCCAACACCGCCACCGTCTCCGGTCACGGAATCCCCGTACTCCTCGCCGAGCACCGCGTCCTGCGGCCGCTGCGCGGCGAGCACCGCACGCAGCGCCCGCTCCACCGCCGTGTCGGCATCGGACACCGGGGTGAGATCGGGTTTGGCGCGCACCTGCAGGTCGACGGCCCCGAACCTGGGCAGACTGATCGCGTCGGCGATGTCGGCAAGGTGCAGGGCGAGGGCCAGGTCGTCGTTCAGGTCGTTGGCGATGATTTCCGGTCTGGGGTCGGTCACCGGGCAAACAGTAGGGCGAGTGCCCCGGCATGCGTCGAGCATTCGGGTGCAAACACGCTGCAAGCACCCGGCGCAGACTGGTCGCGACCGGGACACGCGCGCCCGGAACCACCCAGCGGAGGTGTCAGCGGTGACGTCCTGGACATCCGGATCGTCGGACAACCGAAGGGCCCAACGCCCCAGGGTCGTGACGGTTTCCGAACTGCTGGCCGGAGCCTACGACGTGCGCCAGTTGGACGACGCGCCCGGCAAATCCGGCGCTCGGTTGGAGAAGCTGCGGATCGACGGTGTCGATCTCGTCGCCAAGTACCTCGACCCCGACCTGGACTGGACGGTGCGCGCGTCCGGGGTGCTGGGCGGGCCGGTGGCCAGGCTCTGGACCAGCGGGATCCTGCACCGGCTGCCCGACTGCCTGAATCAGCCGATCGTCGGAGTGGCCACCGACGATGCGGCGGTCGAGGCTGGCGCCGCGGGTGCTGTAGGGGTCCCGGTCGATGCCGCCACCCCTGGTGGCGGCGGCCGGCCGAGCCCGACCCGGCCACGCTCGAAAGGACCGTGCACCGTCCTGCTGATGCGCGACGTCGGGCCCGACCTCATCCCGGCGACGGACGAGCCACTCCAGCTCGCCACCCACCTGCGCCTGCTCGGGCACATGGCCGCGATGCACGCAGCGTTCTGGGGCGGCGGCCCGGAGATCGAGGTGGTACCGGTGATGCACCGCTACCTCGAACTGTCGCCCTGGACTGCGCTGGCCGAGTCAGCCATCGGCTCCACACACCTGGTGCCGGAACTGATCGGCCGGGGCTGGCCGCTGCTCGGGCAGGTGGCGCCTGCCGCGGCCGCGGTGGTCACCCCGTTGGCCTGGGATCCGGGACCGCTGGTGCAGGCGCTGTCGGCGACCCCGCAGACCTTCGTGCACGGCAACTGGAAGCTTGACAACCTCGGCACCGACCCGGCCGGGCGCACCATCGTGCTCGACTGGGAGATGCCGGGACGGGGCGCCGCGCTCAGCGACCTGGCCTGGTACCTGGCGATCAACTGCCGGCGACTGCCGCAGCCCAAGGAAGCCGCGATCGGGGCATACCGGGCGGCGCTGGAGGACCTGGGCATCGACACGTCGCCATGGTGGGACCGCCAACTCGCCCTCAGCCTGCTCGGAGCGCTCGTGCAGTTCGGGTGGGAGAAGGCGCTCGGCGGGTACGACGACGAACTGGCCTGGTGGGAGGACCAGGCGGTCGCCGGCGCGCGGGTGCTGGCGGCGTCAACGTGACCCGTCCGGCGGGTTGCCGACATGACCGAGATTCCCGACATCACCGAGATCTACTGTGCCACCGACGGTTTCGAGTCTCACATGAGCTGCCGCAGCAGTGGGTCCGGCCGTGGGTCCGCCGGCGACAGCCGGATCCGGGCATCGACGACGTAGGTCCCGGCGCCGCCGCAGATCACCGGGTCGAGGTCGATCTCCGCGACCGGCGGCAGGTCGTCGGCCAGCGCACTGAGCCGCACCATCAGATCGCACATGGCCGCCCGCGCCGCCGGCGTGCCGAGGTAGCCGTCCAGCACCGGAGCGGTGCGCAGGTCGTGGAGCATGGCGTCGGCGTCTTCGGCGGAGAGCGGGGTCAGCCGGAACGTCCGATCAGCGATCAGGTTGGCCAGGATGCCTCCCGCGCCGACCATCACCGCGGGGCCGAAGCGGTCGTGCTGCACCGCTCCGACGATCATCTCCATGCCGGGCGGCGGAGTCGGCTGGAGCAGCACCCCCGGGGAATCCGGTAGCAGCGACGAGATCTCGGCGAACGCGGTCCGAAGGGTGGGCTCATCGGTGGCCGTGATCCTTACCACGCCGAAATCCCGCGGGTACAGCTCGCCCGGATCCAACGACACCGATAGCGGGTATCCGAGATGACTGCCGGCACGGATCGCGGCGTCGACGTCGCCGGTCACCCTTTTCGCGGCAACGGCGATGCCGTAACAGCTGAGCAGCAGCGCGACATCGTCGGGAGCCATCCAGGAGATTCCCATCGCGATCTCTCGGTTGACGATCTCCAGCGCACCGATCTGGTCGATGCCATCCGGACGGACGACGTCCGGGGTGCGGGCCGCCCGCATCTTGGCGTACCTGACGGCGGCGGCCAGCGCGGTCACCGCCGGCTCGGGAAAGGTGAACACCGGCAGCGCCCGCGTCGTCCCCTTGACGGGAATCGAGAACGACGACGCCCCCACCCGCGCGGCGATCACCGGCTTGTCGCTGATCCCGGCGGCAGCGGCGATCTGTCGCATGGCCCAGTCGGCGTCGGCGACCGCGGTGTCGCTGAAAACAGCCAGCACGGCGTCGATCTCGGGGGCGGCCAGCAGGACGCGCACCGCGTCACCGATATCGATGGGGTCGAACGCGGCCGCGGGATCGACAGGGGTCAAGCCGGACGGCCCCGCGGGCGCCACCAGGCGCAACAGCCCCCGGGGCTCCCGCCGCAGGTTGTCGACGGGGAGCCCAGCGCCGTCGGCGGCGTCGGCGGCCAGGATGCCGGTACCACCGGAGTTGCTGACCACCGCGACGCGGTCACCGGCCGGCAGCGGCTGGTCGCACAGCACCCTTGCCGCGTCGAGCATCTGCTCCATGGTGTCCACCCGCAGCACACCGGCCTGGGCGAAGAAGGCATCGACGACGACGTCGGAAGCGGCCGCCGCTGCGGTGTGCGTCATCCCGGCGCGCTGCCCCGCGGCGGACCGACCGGCCTTGATGGCGATGATCGGCTTGGCGCGTGCGACCCGCCGCGCGATCCGGGACAGCCGCCGGGGGTTGCCGAAGGACTCCAGGTACATCGCGATCACCCGGGTGCGTTCGTCCTGCTCCCAGGCCAGCAGCAGGTCGTTGCTGCTCACATCCGACTTGTTGCCCACCGAGATGAATTGGGAGACACCCAATCCGCGCCTGGCCGCGGCGTTGAGGACGGCGATGCCGAGCGCGCCGGACTGGGACACCAGGCCGAGGCCGCCGGGTTTCACCGACAGCGGCGCGAAGGTGGCGTTCAACCGGACCATGGGGTCGGTGTTGAGCAGTCCGAGGCAGTTCGGACCGACCAGCCGCATGCCGTGGGCGCGGGCGATCTCGACGATCTCGTCCTGTCGCTCCTGACCGGCATCGCCGGTCTCGGCGAAGCCGGCCGTGATCACCACCGCGCCGTGGATCCCGCGGTCGCCGCAGTCCCGCAGGACGCCCGGAACCTCCTGCGCCGGTACCGCAATCACGGCAAGGTCGGGCGCGGTCGGCAGCAGCAGGGCCGAGCGCACGCATGGCACCCCGAGCACCGAATCCCGGTGCGGATGGACAGCAGACAGCTCGCCGGTGAAGCCGCCGAAGAGGATGTTGCGAAGGATCTGATGGCCGATCGAGTCCGGTCGCTCACCGGCGCCGACCACCACCACCGACGCGGGCGAGAGCACCCGGCGCAGACTGGCCGCGTCCGCGGACCGCTCCCGTTCACCGATCACCCCGACTGATTGGGCATCGGGGGTGAGCTCGATCGTGATGAGCGCGGTGCTGCCCTCGAACTTCACCTGGGTGGGAAACCCGCCGTGCCGCAGGGCGTGCATGGCCGTGTAGTTCGCGCTGAGCACATCGGCAACAAACCGGGCGACGCCGTCGCGGCGGGCCACCACCGCCAGATGCTCGACCAGCAGCGTGCCGATGCCCTCATGCTGCCGGGCGTCGGTCACCAGCAATGCCAGTTCGGCGGAATCGCTGTCCAGTCGCTCGTAGGCGGCGACCCCGACGATCTCCCCGCCGATCCACGCGGTGAGGGCCTGATGGTCGGCGCTCGCCGGGCGCACGAGCCGCTTGGCGTATTTCCCGCTGGCGTTCCGGCCGGCCCCGAAAAAGCGCAGATACAGCGACCTGTCCGATGCACCGCGGTGCAAGTCTTGCAGCGCTTGGACGTCCGCGGGCACCGCCGGGCGGATGTGCACCAATCCCCCGTCGGCACGCACCGCGTGAATTCCGTCCGCACCCCTCACCGGCTCAGTATGACCCCACCGTGTTTCACCGAGGAGCGCTCCGGAGGTGAGGTCGATCAACCCCGGCGGGCAATGAAGAGTCGACACGGCAAGGCTTTGCTCACCTGTCCACTCACCGGTCGCGACCTTCTCTCCTGCCGTGCCGGAGCGACAAGGAAAAGTGCCGCGAGAACATGACTTTCGGCTCTGGTCGACACGCCCATCACCGGCAATCGTCACGGTGGGCGGGCGGCTCCGCGGCGAGTCCGGTGACGAGGTGGCGTTGATCACCATCGAGCCGTCGATGCCCGGTAAGGACGGTCACGACCATGTCATCCAGCCAGCCGGCCGCACTGCTCGGCAGGTTGCCGAACCCCAAGTCGGGCACGGTGCAGGAGGTGCATATTCCGAAACGGAAGTACCTGATGGTCGATGGGTCCGCCGAGCTCGGCGGCCGGGACTATCAGAACGCCGTCAAGGGTCTGTACAGCCATGCCTATGCGATCAATTCCTACCGAAATCCGGCGTTGTTGTGCCGGGCTACGAGCAGTTTTCGGTGGAACCCCTCGAAGGTCTTACCAGGAGTCCGACCCGACCCGGAATTGGACGCTGCTGATTCCCGTGCCCGACTTCGTCACCGACCAGACCATTCGCCTGGCCCGTGCCGAACTGCGCCGCAAGAAGAAGGACGTCGACGACGACGTGCGGTTGGCGGACTGGGAGCAGGGCGAGGTGATCCAGACCCTGCACCTGGGTCCTTACGACAAGGAGCAACCGGCCGTCGACCTGTTGCACCGGTACGCCGACGCACACGGGTTGACGCTGACCGGCCGGCAGAACGAGATCTACCTGAACGACCCTGGGCGGGTGGCGCCGGAAAAGATCAAGGTCATCATCCGGTACCAGGTGCAGAAGTGACTCCGGGCAGCAAGGACCATCGCGCTCATCCGGCGATCTCGTAGATCACCTGGACCACCACGCTGAGTTCCTGGCTGCCCGGTTCGATGGGCACCGATGCACTCGCCGAATCGCCGGCCGCCATGGCGGCTGGATAGACCGTCGGCGTCGCGGCTGGTGTCTCGGTGATCGAACGGATCGGCCCGAGTTGGACGCCGGCCGCGTCGGCCATCTGCTTGGCCTGAGCCTGTGCCCGCTTGACCGCGTCCGCACGGGCCTGTGCGCGCAGCGCGCTGTCATCGTCGATGGAGAAGGTCAACTGCTGTACCCGGACGGCGTCGCCGGCCGTTTTGCCGGCCGCGTCGATCACCGCACCCGCTGTGGAGATGTCCCGCAGCTTGGCGGTGACCATGTTCGTCACCTGGTATCCGGTGATCTGCTGGCCCTTGTCGTCGTACGAGGGAGTGATCGAGAGCTGACTGGTTTGCAGATCGGCCGGCACCACGCCGCTGTCCTTGAGGACGCCGATCACATCGGCAGCCCGCTTGTTGTTGTCTTCCAACGCCGTCTGGGCCGACGCGGACTTGGTCTGAACGCCGATGCTGATGGTCACCACATCCGGTGTGCCGCTGATTGTTCCGGTCCCCTGGGCGGTGATGGAACGGTCGGCAGCCCCGGAATCTGCGGTGTCGGCGGCCACACCGGACGCCGCGGCCATCGGCGCGACCGCCGCCGAAGACCCGGTGGCGGCCTTCTCACCGGCTGCGGCGCACCCGGACAGGGCCAGTGCTCCGGCGGCTACGACGGCCATGATGAACGCGGGCTTTCCCATGTCTCCTCCTGGAGTCGGCTGCTGTACAGGAGGACGGAGGCTGGGTGCCCGCGGGTTGCACACGGTCGGTTCATTGGCTCCATCTCCATCTCACGAGAGGTTCATCGCTCATGATCAACAAGCGCCGTGCCATTCGCTACGGCATCACCGCCGCCGCGATCCCGCTGGCCATCCTGCTGTCCGCGTCGTCGTGCCAGTCCGCCAACGACGCCCCCGTGGTCGGCGGCAACGAATCCGGGGACCAGACACCGGCCGAGATCATCGCCATGCCCGACGGATTCAGCAACGTCGCCACCAAATGCGACAAATTCGGCAACCGCGTCTACACCGGCTACCACAAGGGCGTGGACAGCCTGTCGATCTTCGTGGTTCCGCAGGACCCGTCCTGCAAGAAATAGCCCGCGCGCGACTCCCCGATCCGAGCTGGCGACCGGAGGCCCGTCCTGGCCCTTGCGCGAGGCGAGGACCTGACCGTTGTGGACAGATTCCCACTGACGGCCCTCGCCGGGATACCGTCACTTCTCGCACGGAGCTGTCCGCGGGCGCTGAACACGAACCCGGATCGCACCGCACAAGCGCCCAGCGCCGACGTCAGGAGGGATTCCCGTGACCGCGTCCACCGCCACCGAACACATCCACGACGAGGTCCGCGAACTGATCCGCCGCCGCGGCATCGACCCGGTCACCGACCACCGGTCCACCCGGCTGCTGATCGATGAGGTGATCAGCCACTACGAGGACCGGGTACCGGTCTCGGCGCTGCCCCCCCTGCTGGACCGGCCCGGCGCGGTGCGGCACGTCTTCGACACCCTGGCCGGGTTCGGCCCGCTGCAGCGCTACCTCGAGGATCCCGCCGTCGAGGAGATCTGGATCAACCAACCGGGCCGGGTGTTCATCGCCAGGAACGGCCGCTCCGAGCTCACCACCATCGTGCTCACCGGTGACGAGGTCCGCGACCTGGTGGAACGGATGCTCAAACCGTCCGGGCGCAGGCTCGATCTGTCCTCACCGTTCGTCGACGCGCTGCTGCCCGACGGCAGCCGGCTGCACGCGGTCATCCCGGACATCACCCGCGAGCACTTGAGCCTGAACATCCGCAAGTTCGTCGTCGCCGCCAACGGCCTGGAAGACCTGGTCGCGCTGGGCACGGTCACCGCGCACGCCGCCCGATTCCTGGAGGCCGCGGTCGCCGCCGGGCTGAACATCATCGTGGCCGGCGGCACCCAGGCCGGGAAGACCACACTGCTGAACACCCTGATCAACTCGATCCCCGCCCGGGAGCGGGTCGTCACCTGCGAGGAGGTCTTCGAACTCCGGCCGAACCTGCCGGACGTGGTGGCAATGCAGACCCGCCAACCGAACCTTGAGGGGCACGGGGAGATCCGGCTCCGCCGGCTGGTCAAGGAGGCGCTGCGGATGCGGCCCAGCCGGATCATCGTCGGCGAGGTGCGGCAGGAGGAATCGCTCGACCTGCTGATCGCCCTGAATTCAGGGCTCCCTGGAATGTGCAGTGTGCACGCGAATTCCGCCCGGGAGGCGGTGGTCAAGCTGTGCACGCTGCCGTTGTTGGCCGGCGAGAACGTCACGGACGCGTTCGTGGTGCCCACTGTCGCGGCCTGCGTCGACCTGGTCGTGCAGATCGGCATGGATCCGGACAGCTCCCGCCGGATCCGCGAGATCGTCGCGCTGCCAGGACGTGTCGAGGGTGGCGTGGTGGAGACCGCGGACATCTTCACCAGCCGGGACGGGCGGCTGGTGCGAGCCGAGGGCTACCCGCCGCACGCCGAGCGCTTCGATCGGCACGGGTTCGATCTGCCGAGCCTGCTGGCCGGCAGTGGTCGCGATCAGGATGCGCCGGCCTGAGCGCGCGGACAACAGCAATCGACAACCATAGGTTGACGATTCGCCATCGTCAACCTATGGGTGACCCATGACCGAGCCCGTTCGCATGACCAATCCTGTCCGCCTCGACGACCTGATCGACGCCATCACCCAGGTGCATTCCGACGTCCTGGACCAACTGTCCGACGCCGTCATCGCCGCCGACCACCTCGACGACGTGGCCGACCACCTGATCGGGCACTTCGTCGACCAGGCGCGGCGTTCGGGTGCCTCCTGGACCGACATCGGCGGAGCATGGGGGTGACCAAGCAGGCCGCCCAGAAGCGCTTCGCCGGCAAGGCCGCCCCGACGACCACATAGCCAGGAACCTTCGACCCCATCCGGATGACGGATTCAGCCGGTTCACCCCGCGGGCGAAAAACGTCGATGATGGCCGCGCAGAACGAGGCCAGGGCGGCACACAACGACGAGATCCGGCCGGCCCACCTGATCCTGGGTCGGCTGAGCGAACCGGACGCGCTGGCCGCCCAAGCGATCGTCGCCCAGGGCGTGCCGTTGGAGACTGTGCGGCAAGCCGGCAAGGGCCGAAATCGGCGACTCGATGGGCCGGCTCCATCGGAGACTCAGTCCGATACGGCGCAGTCCAGGTACTCGATGGAACCCGTCGCCCGCAGGATCGGCCGGAATGGCCACGGCGCCCAGGCGACTGCCGGATCCGCGCCGAGTCGTGGATCGATGAGAGCAGTGTCGTGCCCCAGGGTGCGAACGCGGCACCCGCCAGAGGCGAGGATGTTGCGGACCCAATCTGTGTCGGCACCGTAGGTCAGCGCGAACCGGTAGCCGCCGGCTCGGCGGAACACCCTGACCGGTGTCCGGTACTCCCGGCCGGATCGCCGACCATGATGCGAGACGATGGCGAAGGTGGGCAGCCGACCCGCAAAGACCAACGTGATCCGGTTGGTCACTATCCGGTTGAACCGAGCAAGTGCCTTCGGCAGCGTCATGTCACGAGCCGATCAACTCGGTGTCTTGCGTGCCAGAGTACGGCTTCCTCGGCCGCATGCCCGCGTTCGCCGTAGCCGCCCGGCCCGCCTCGAACCCGGCCGCCCAGGCGTCGAACAACCCCTGCTCCCGGTCGAGCGCCTGGTCCTCGGCGTAGCGCCTGGTCCACGCGGTAGCGCCTGGTCCACGCCGTAGCACCTGGTCCACGCCGTAGCGCCTGGTCCTCGCCGTGCGCCTGGTCCTCGGCGTAGCGCCGACTGGCTCGACGCAGGTCGCCGTACGGGGTTCTGCCCCGCCCGGGTGGCTCTCTCCTCAGCCATCGAAAACCCTCCCCGCGCCCACCGGTGCTGTAAAAGACCTTTCCGGGAAGTTGGTTTCGACGATAGGCCGGGCCGACCGCAGTCACCAGCGAGGGGGACGCATGAATCAACCCGTGTTCGAGGTGCATCCCGTCGGCCGGGTGGAATCCCCACTCGTGGACCGCGATCTCGCGCCCAAGCAGGGTGACGAGGCGCCCCGGACGCCTGGCTGGTGTTCGAGCCCGCTGCCCGCCAGGGAATCGCGGACTTCACGGTCGGTATCGAGCTCATCGTGCTGACCTGGCTCGACCGTGCGCAGCGCGACATGCTCGCGGTCCACCCACGCGGCGGTGAGAGCAAGCCGCTCCGCGGGGTGTTCAGCACCCGCTCCCCTGACCGGCCGAATCCGATCGGCCTGCACACCGTCCGGGTGCTCGAGATCGACGACCTGCGGATTCGGGTGCGGAATCTCGAGGCACTGCAGGGCACGCCGATCGTGGACGTCAAGCCCCTCCTGGAGCCGCTCGGCGAGCGGTGACCGCAGAAATGGTGAACCCGGAGGGTCGGCCGGCGCCGGTAGCAGCACCGGGACCGGTGCGGCGACCCCACGCACCTGGTCGCGAATTCGTGGACGGGGCCCGCGAGCATGGGGCGCAACGAAGAGGAGGGGTTACCCGCTCGGGCTGATCGCCTCACAATTGCTCGGTCTCGGACTCATGCGCTACATCTGGGAGGTCGAACCGATCGCCTCGATGAGCGACGACGAGGTGATCGCGGCGGTCAGCCCGACCATTCAGCGCTACATCGACGACGACATCGCACCGGCGAGGAAACGAACTCGGCGGACATCTGCACGTACAACGAACGCCGGCTAGAAGGCCAGAAGCGCGGAAATCAGGCCGCTGCGCGGCGCGCCTCTCCTTCGTCGACGATGCCGCAGATCTCGTCGACGAACCGCGGCCACAACGGCTCGGGGATGTCGTGGCCCATGCCGGGGAAGGTGACCAGCCTGGAGTTCGGGATGGCCGCGGCTGTCGCCCGCCCCCCGGACACCGCGATGAGCGGATCGGCCTCGCCGTGCATCACCAGGGTGGGCACTGCGACGTTGGCCAGGGCAGCCGTGCGATCGGGTGACCCCAGGATCGCGGCGAACTGCCGGGCCGATCCCGCGGGGTCATAGCGACGGTCGTACTCGAGCCCGGCGAGGCGGTCGAGCCGCTCGATATCGAACCGATATCCCGGCGATCCGATACGCCGGAACATCGACTCGCTCAACGCGATCGCCTCGGCCCTGCCCTTCGCGGGCTTGCGCAGCAGCAGCTTGGCGACGACGTCCAGCCGCGGGTGCCCGACCCTGCGGGACCCGGTGCTCGACGACATCGATGTCAGGCTCCGCACCAACCCGGGATGCGCCAATGCCAGTGCCTGGCTGATACAACCACCCATCGAGACACCGACAACGTGCACGCTGCCGACGTCGAGCTGCTCGACCAGACCCGCGGCGTCCTGGGCCATGTCCTCGATCAGATACGCGGGCCGCCTGCCGAGGAAGGCGCTCACCGGTTTCCCGGGCGCGGCCTGATCGAGGTGGGTGGACAGCCCGATGTCGCGGTTGTCGAAACGGATCACATGGTGGCCCCGCTCGGCGAGCATCGCGCAGAATTCGTCGTCCCACGCGACCATCTGCCCGCCCAGCCCCATCACCAGCAGCACCGGGACGCCCGATCGTTGGCCGAACGTTTCGTAGGCGATGTCGATGCCGTTGCTGGGAACCGTCCGGACCGCGCTCATGACGGTCAGTGTGCGCCACCGCCTGGGTCGGCTCCCGTCGAGAGCCGCCGATTCACACCGATGAGTTCAGCCGGCTGTCCCGTCTACCCTCTGGGCGGTCTACCTTCGTGCCTGGGCGTCTGGAGAGCCCTGGCGATCCCGCCCGGAGCGCTGGAAAGGAACCCATGTCCCGCCCCGATCCGTCAGCCGCCACACTGTCACCCACCGATGTCGTCCGCGCCGGCCTCGAGAGTTACCAGGCGCAAGACCGCGCCCGGTCCGAATCGCTGATCGCCGACGATTTCGTGTTCACCAGCCCGCAGGACGACCACATCGACCGAGCCGCCTTCTTCGAGCGGTGCTTTCCCACCGCCGGCCGGCTGCTGTCTCAGGAGATCCTGGCGGTGGCGCCGATCGGTGCGTCCGCCGCGGGCGACGACGTGTTCGTCCTCTACGAGTACGAATTGAAGGCCGGCGGCCGCTTCCGCAATGTCGAGGTGCAGACCGTGCGGAACGGCCAGATCGTCGCTGCGCAAGTGTTCTTCGGCGGCCAGGTGTGAGAGTCCCGGCCGCGGCGGGGCCGGAAACCCCGATCAGGTCACCGAGCCGACGCCACCGGTCGGGCGCCGCCGAGCCGGCTGACGGCCACCCCGACGACACCGACCGCACCCCCGAGAAGCACTGCAACGGCGGGAATCTCACCCAGGAACAGCCACGACATCAGCACCGCGTGGCGCCGCCGGATGAGACCTCAGTCGGCCACTACCGGGGCGGGGTCAGCCGTCGAGGTCGTCCAGCGAACGGACCCCGCCGGGGCCGTTTGCCCGGCGTGCCTCCAACGCACCGGAGACGACCGCTCGGAGGTCGCCGCCCACCTGGGAAGAAATGGCGGCCGACACCGCACCCTGGACGAGCGGCGCGTCCACGATCACCACCCGATCGGCCTGGTCCGGTTCCAGGAACTCCACCGCGGTCGACGCGGTCAGGTAGCCGCTGCCGAGGTCGTACAGCAGGATCGCGCCGTCGCCCTGATCCGCCTCGCCGATCGCGGCCACGATCAGGTCGAACGACGTGCCGATCCCGCCGTCGCCGGTGCCGCCTGCGGGCACGATCGTCACCGACGGGGCCATCTGCCGGGCAACGTCGGCCAAACCCTTGGCCAACTCCTTGCTGTGTGACACCAGGACCAGTCCGACGCTCACCCGTTCTCCCTCCGATGGACCTGCCGCGCGTTTGCCTGGACGTCCGGCTCACATCCGGTCAGTCCGATGCCGCTCCCGCCAACGCCCGCAGCAGGTAGGCCGTGCTCTGCGCGCCCGGGTCGATGTGGCCGATCGACCGCTCGCCCAGGTAGCTCGCCCTGCCCTTGCGGGCCTGCAACGGGAAGGTGGCTGCGGTGCCCTCCGCGGCAGCGTCGGCGGCCGCGGACAGCACCTCGGTGACCCTGCCGCCGCCCTCGGCCGCCGCCTTGGCGGCGTTCACCGCCGGGGTGAGGGCGTCCACCATCGTCTTGTCACCCGACTCGGCCTTGCCCCGCGCGACGACGCCGTCCCTGGCCGCGGTCAGCGCACCGGCCACGGCGGCGCCGTCCAGGGTCTCGGCGTCACCCACCGAGGTGGCGGCCCGCAGGAACGCCGTACCGAACAGCGGGCCGGAGGCGCCGCCGACGGTCGAGATCAGCGTGGTGGCAACCAGTTTGAGCACCGCGGTCGGGGTTTCCGGAGCCCCGGCGTCCAGCTTGGTGATCACCGCGGTGAACCCGCGCGACAGGTTCTCGCCGTGGTCGCCGTCACCGATGTCGCGATCCAGGTGGGTCAATTCCACCTTGTGTTCGGCGACGGTGGCGGCCACCGCGCGAATGGCTGCCACCGTGGTGGCGGCGTCACAAGCCATCGGTCAAACTCCCCAGCGCAACGCTGGGGTGTGCACGGGCGCGTCCCACAGCTGGGTGAACTCGTCATCGAGCTTGAGCAAGGTGATCGACATGCCCTGCATCTCCAGCGAGGTGATGTAGTTCCCCACCAACGACCGGGTGACGGCGATTCCCTTGTCCGTCAAGTACTTCGATGCCGAATGGTAGGCCAGGTACAGCTCGATCTGCGGGGTGCCCCCCATGCCGTTGACGAACAGCAGCGTGCTGTCGCCGGCCTCGAAGGGCAGGTCCTCGACGACGGAACCGAGCAGGGTGGCGACGATCTCGTCGGCGGAGGCGAGCTTGACCCGTTCCCGGCCGGGCTCGCCGTGGATGCCGATGCCGATCTCCATCTCGTCCTCGGCCAGGGTGAACGACGGCTCTCCGGAGTGCGGGACGGTACACGGCGTCAGCGCCATGCCCATGGATCGCACGTTGGCGTTGACCCGCTGGGCGATCGCGGTGACCGCGGCCAGGTCGTCACCGCGCGCCGCGGCGGCACCGGCGATCTTCTCGACCAACACGGTGCCGCCGACCCCGCGGCGCCCCGCCGTCCAGGTGGAGTCCTTGACGGCGACGTCGTCGTCGACCACGACGGCGCTGACTTCGATGTCGTCGGCGGCGGCCAATTCTGCTGCGGTCTCGAAATTGAGCACGTCGCCGGTGTAGTTCTTCACGATGTGCAGCACGCCGGCGCCACCGTCGACCGCCTTCGTCGCATCCAGGATCTGATCCGGGGTGGGCGAAGTGAACACCGCTCCGGGTACCGCCGCATCCAGCATGCCGGCACCCACGAACCCGCCGTGCAGCGGTTCGTGGCCACTGCCGCCTCCGGAGACCAGTGCGACCTTGCCCTTCACCGGCGCATCCACGCGCGCGATGTACGCGGGGTCGTACTGAACCGTGATCAGGTCGCTGTGGGCCTCGGCCATGCCGTGCAGGGCCTCGTCGACCACGGTGGTCGGATCGTTGATGATCTTCTTCACGACTGGACTGTCCTCTCAACGCTGACGGACAAACTAGGTGATGGGCAGTGGGGCACGCTCACGGGAGGCCGGGCCTCCGACCCACCGCCGCGCGGCCGCACTCCTGATCTTGCCCCCGGTTGTCGAACTCGGCCAGGCAGAAGGATGAACTGGCAACGATTCGGCGAATCCCGCTACCTTGTGTGATCAAACGGAGGCCGCTGGTGAGTGTGACCCGGGGCAAACGCTCTAGCCGGCCGGCGCCGGTGGCTCGGCGCGCAGCCGGACGGACAGGCAGGTGACGCAACCCTCGAGCTTCTCGAACTCGCCGATGTCCACCGGAACCGGCCTGTACCCCATGCCCGCGATGAGATCCGCGGAGCGCGGCGCCGCCGACGACATCAGCAGCCGGTCCTGGCCGAGGTCGACGACGTGCGAACCGGGTTCCTCCGGCATCGGCCGGAAATGCGGCCAGAAACCGGGATCGTCCACCAGCGGCGGGTAGCCGATGAACGTGCCGTCCGGCAGCGCGGTGACCGCCGACTTCAGGTGCAGCACCCTCGTCACCGGCACCGCGATGACGGTGACGCCGAGCGGCTCGGCGATCCGCCGGAACTCGGCGATCCCGGCGGCGCTGGTCCGCAGGGTCCGGCCGATGTAGACGCGGTCGCCGACCTCGAGCACGTCACCGCCGTCCAGCGTGCCGGCCTGCATCGGCCGGACGTCGAACCCGGCCACGGCGAGAGTCTTTGCAGTGTCAGCGGTTTCGGGTCGCCGGGACTCCGCGCCCGGGCGGGTGATCACCGCGACGGTGCCGATCATCACCACGGTGTCCTCGACGAACACACCGTCGGGGCAGTCGTCGGCGGCCGGGACCTCGACGGCGGCCCAACCGTTGCGGGTCAACGCGTCGACGTACCCGGCCCACTGCTCACCGGCCAACCCGACGTCCACGGGGACCCGGTCCAGGTGGGTCAGCAGGCCGTCGGCGAGCCGCGGCGACGGACGGCGGACGAGCGCCCGGTTCCCGGTCATCCGCCTTGCTCGTAGATGTCCGGGATCCCGTCATGATCCTTGTCGATGTTCTCCTCTTCCCACATCGAGCGGTACCGACGGTTGCGCGCCCGCAGCAGGATCGCGGCCAGCACCGCCGCGGCGACCGAACCGGCGAGCACCGCGATCTTCACGTGATCGTCCGCGGCGGAGTTCCCGCCGAACGCGAGTTCACCGATGAGCAGCGACACCGTGAACCCGATGCCACCCAGCAGCGCGACACCGGTGAGATCGGGCCAGGTCAGGCCCTTCTGCAAGGGCCGCCGGGTGATCTTGGAGGTGAGGAAGGTGGAGATCAGGATGCCGATCGGCTTGCCCACGACCAGGCCGGCGATCACCCCGATCGCGATCGGATCGGTGAGTGCGGACTGCAGCCCGGACCAGCCGCCGATCACGACGCCGGCGGACAGCAGGGCGAACAGCGGGACGGCGACACCCGCGGAGATCGGCCGCCAATGGTGTTCGAAGCGTTCGGCCATGCCCGGCCGGTTGTCGGCCTTGCCCTCGATCTTGCGCGGCCGTACCGGGACCGCGAAACCCAGCAGGACGCCGGCCACGGTCGCGTGCACCCCGGAGGCGTGCACCAGCGACCAGGTGAGGAACGCCAGCGGGAGCAGCAACCACCAGCTGCTGATCCGGCGCTGCACCAACGCGGTGAACAGGCCCAGCGGCACCAGGGCCAGCAACAGCCACTGCGGGTGCAGTTCGTCGCTGTAGAAGATCGCGATCACGGTGATGGCCAGCAGGTCGTCGACCACCGCCAGGGTGAGCAGGAAGGTCCGCAGCGGGGTGGGTAGGTGGGTCGAGATCACCGCCAGCACGGCCAGCGCGAAGGCGATGTCCGTCGCGGTCGGGATGGCCCAGCCCTTGGGTGCGGTGGATCCGGCGATGGCGAAGTAGACGATCGCCGGCACGATCATCCCGCCGACCGCGGCGGCCACCGGCACCACCGCTCGTTGCGGGTCCCGCAGGTCGCCGGCGACGAACTCACGTTTGAGTTCCAGTCCGGCCACGAAGAAGAAGATCGCCAGTAACCCGTCGCCCGCCCACGCCTCGACCGTGAGGTTGAGATGCAATGCGGCCGGGCCGATCTCGGTGTCGAGCCACTGGAAGTAGCTGTCCGACCAGGCCGAGTTCGCCCAGATCAGCGCGATCACCGTGCCGACGAGCAGCAGTGCCCCGCCCACCGTCTCCTTGCGCAGCACTGCCGCGACCCGGCCGTCCTCGGCCCACGTTCCGGGAGAGAACAGTGACTGCACTTTCGTGGCCACGGGTGCGTCCTTCCGCTCGGGGCGTTCGGCGTCGTCAACGACGTTCTGCCGACCAGACTTCCCGGCGCACCACGAGGAAGACTAACTAATCGACGCAGGAAGGCACCGTCGCCGTCTGCGGAAGGCGATCAGTAAGGCGCCGCACCCCAGACGTACACCCCTTCACCCACCGACAGCGTGTCGAAAAAGACCTCCGACGCGTCGTAGGACAGGTGGATGCACCCGTGCGACTGGTCGGCCAGGCTGCCGGCATGGAAGGCGATGCCGCCGTTGAAGAACACCGAGTTCGGCATCGGGGCGTCACCGAAGATGCTCGACAGGTGGTCCTTGTCCCGCCAGTACACCGAGAACATCCCGGCCCCGGTCCGATACCCTGCCCGTCCCGAGGTGATGGGAACCGGGCCGTAGGTGATCTGCCCGCCCGTCTGCAGCCAGGACTGCTCGTTCGACAGGTCGATGCAGGCCGACGCCGACGCCGGGCACGGGTTGCTGGCCTGGACTGCCGCCGCTCCACCGGCATTCGGGTTGGCGACCGGCTCTTTCACGGTCAGCGTCGAGCCTGCGGAGTTCGGCTGGAAGCGAGCGTCACCCGAATACGCGACCTGGATCAAGTGGTCACCCGCGGCCACCGCCGAGGCGACCGCGCTGATCGCTCCGTCCACCAACGGCCCGTTGGCCACCTGGTTGCCGTCGACCGAAACCGTCGCCGTGCCGGTCGGTTTCTGCGGTGTGCCGATCACCGAGACGCTGATCGTCGCGTCCTGGCCGGGCAGCACGCCCGACGGCTCCTTGATCGCGATGTCGACGTCGGTCTGCGTCGTCTGCACCACGAACGCGGCCTGGGACGCCTCGACCGAGGCGGAACCCGCGAACGCGACGGTGTAGCTCTTCGGCCCGGGGTCGGAGGTGTTGAAGAAGGACAGCGAGGCCTTCCCGGTCGCGTCGGTGGAACCCTGCGCGACGACCGTCGACCCGTCCAGGACGGTCACCTCGCCGGACAGGTCGGCGCCGGAGGGACCGGTGACGGTGATCTCGAACGAGTCCTGGTCGCCGTACCGGATCGCCGGCTTCTCCGCACCGGCGCTGACCGATGTGCTGACCTTGGCCACCGAGATGGTCGACGTGGCAGAGGTATTCGAGACCTGCGCCGGGTTGTCGGAGGCGAACTGCGCGGTCACGGTGTGGTTGCCGACACCGAGGGTCGCCGGCACGTCGAAGGCTGCCTGGCCGCCGGTGACGGTTTGCGCACCCAGTGCGGTGCCGTCGACGTCAAGGCTCACTGTGCCGGTCACCGCGACGCCTGTCGGGGTGGCGAGCTGGGCGAGGACGGAACTGCCGCCGCCGTCCTTTGCGGTGACGGTCAGCGTCGCCGCTGCGGACGCCGGCGCGACGGTGACACTCGTCGTCGAAGATGCGGCCAGTGCCTGATCCGAGCCCGGGTAGCTGACTGTCAGCGTCTGGCTGCCGGCGGGAATGGACCCGGCCTCGAGGGTGACCGATCCAGAGCCCTTGGCATCGGTGGTGGCCGACACCGACTGCCCGGCGACGGCGACCGACACCTGGGTGCCCGCCAGAGGCGCGCCGGCGGCGGTGAGGGTGAAGGCGACATCCAGCGGCGCGCCATAGGAAACCGTGGTGGCTGCCGGGATCACGGTCAGTTGGGCGGCGGCCTTGGCTGCCTGTTGCTGCCCGGTGACCTGGTCCCGGGTCGCGTCGAGTCCGCCCTCGGACGGACCGCACGCCGACACTGCCGCCAGGGTCAACGCCGTCCCGAGGGCGATCAGCGCGCTCCGCCACCGTGTGCCGGACATCGGAACCTCCGTCGGGTCAGGTGTGACGATCGCGAAATTGGACGGTACCCCGCCAGGTCCCCGGCACCCAAAACGCCGGGCCGTTCGACCGATCGGTCGCAGCGCGTCCACTGGCCTTTCGGGGATGGAGATGCGAACATATGTTCGTGGCCGCTGGAGGTGTCGAGCCTGACCCGGCGATGGCGCACATCCTGCACGCCGACCTGGATGCTTTCTACGCCTCCGTCGAGCAGCGCGACGACCCCAAGCTGCGCGGCCGGCCGGTGATCGTCGGCGGCGGCGTGGTGCTCGCCGCCAGTTACGAGGCCAAGGCCTGCGGCGTACGGACCGCCATGGGCGGCGCGAAGGCCCGCCAGTTGTGCCCGCAGGCGGCAGTGGTGCCGCCACGCATGTGGGCGTACTCGGCGGCCAGCAAGGCGGTGTTCGAGGTGTTCCGGAACACCACCCCGCTGGTCGAGGGGATCTCGATCGACGAGGCGTTCCTGGACGTCGGCGGACTGAGGCGGGTGTCCGGCTCGCCGGAACAGATCGCCGTCCGGCTGCGCCGCGAGGTGCTGGACGGGGTCGGGCTGCGGATCACCGTCGGGGTGGCCAGGACGAAGTTCCTGGCCAAGGTGGCCAGCGCGGTCGCCAAACCCGACGGGTTGCTGATCGTGCCGGCCGGCACGGAGTTGGCCTTTCTGCATCCGCTGCCGGTCGAGCGACTCTGGGGCGTCGGCACGGTCACGTCGAAAAAGCTGCACAGCCATGGCATCTCGACGGTGGGCGAGCTCGCGCGGCTCGGTGAGGCGGCGCTGGTGTCGATGCTCGGCCGCGCATCCGGGCGTCACCTGCATGCGCTTGCGCACAACCGCGACCCGCGGCCGATCCAGGTGGGCAAGCGTCGCGGGTCGATCGGGTCGCAGCACGCGCTGGGCCGCGGCGTCCGTTCGTACGACGAGATCGATGCCGTGGTGATCGGTCTGGTGGATCGGGTGACCCGGCGGATGCGGTCTGCGCGGCGGGTCGGGCGGACCGTGATGCTCCGGCTGCGCTTCGACGACTTCACCAGGGCCAGCCGGTCGCACACCCTGGCTCGGTCGACCGCGCACACCGAGACCATCCTGGAGACGGTGCGCGGCCTGGTCGACCTCGCCATGCCGATGATCCGGCAGCGCGGGCTCACCCTGGTCGGCATCGCGGTCGGCAACCTGTCCGGTGACGACGCCGTCCAGCTGGCCCTGCCGTTCGACCGGCACAGCGGCGACGGCCTGGACACGGCAATGGACGGGGTGCGCGACAAGTTCGGCAGTGCCGCCGTCACCCGCGCGGTGTTGTTGCATCGCGATCCCGGGATGACGGTGCCGATGCTCCCGGATTGAGCCAGCACAAGGATGGTCTCACGGCCACCCAGACGGCTTGCTCGACGTCAATGCCGGAGCGCTGACGTGGGCGCAGGACCGTGGGCTCGTCTGGGATGCCACCCAGGACGGCGGCCGCCAGCGGTGGGGTTGCCGCCTTGGGGAGCTACCTGACCGATCCCAGGGTGGAACCCGACTTGAACTCGTGGGACACCGAATTGGCCCTCCGACTGGCGGACTGAGCCCGCCTGGCCGCCAGTGCGCCGGCTCAGCACTATTGTCGGTGCCGGGTGAGATCCTGCCTGCCATGACGAACGCATCTGGCACACCCGAGTCTGCCGCATTGCGCAGCGGCATCGTGATCAGCAGCGCGTCGCCGCGGGAGTTCGGTGAACTCGCCGTCGCGGCCGAGGAATCCGGTTGGGACGCGATCTTCACCTGGGAGGCCGTCTGGGGTCAGGACGCCTGGGTGACGTTGACGGCAGCGGCCATGATCACCTCCAGGATCCGGCTGGGCACCATGCTGACCCCGCTCCCCCGCATCCGGCCCTGGGAACTGGCCGGCAGGTCGGCGACCCTGGACCACCTGTCGGGCGGCCGGGTGCAGGTCGCCGTCGGCCTGGGAGCGCTGCACGACGGGTGGCTGGCCTTCGAGGCCGACGAGGGCCGCAAGGTCCGTGCGGAGAAGCTCGACGAGGGCCTGGCCGTGTACGACGGGCTGATGCGCGGGCAGCCGTTCTCGTTCTCCGGCAAGCACTACCAGGTGCGCCCGACCGATTTCGCGCCGCCACCGGCACCGGTCCAGCAGCCTCGGGTGCCGGTGTGGGTGATCGGCGCCTACCCGTCGAAGAAGTCGCTGGGTCGCGCCGCGGTGTGGGACGGGCTGCTGTCGACCAAGGTCGGCTATGGCGTGGAGACGCTGTTCACGCCAACGGATCTTGCGGACGTGGTGACCGCGGTACGGCCGCTGCGGGAGGCTGCCGGGCTGTCGTGGGACGGGTATGACGTCGTCGCGGAGGGGGTGAGCCGGCCGGGGTCGGCGGGCGATACGCATGTCAGGGAGTGGGTCGACGCCGGGGCGACCTGGTGGGTGGAGTCCGATTGGTCGATGGAGGGCGATCCGGTCGCGCGGCACCGGAAGCGGATCGAGGCGGGGCCACCGCGACCATGATCGCTTCGGTGTCCCGACGGGTTGGCCCGACCACGTTCCGTTGTCGTGCGGGCCCCGTTGGTGATCTTGACCTGGGCAAATCCAGTCTCTCGTTGCGGTCGAGTTGTCCACATCACGCAGAGTGAGATTTGAGAACTCGCCGCAGCGATAGGTATCGTCCACCCGGTCGCAGCCGTCGAGGCGAGAGGGGACAGCGACCGTGGGAGCGTTTGTCGGCCTGCTCGCCGGCCTCGGGCTGCTGCTGATCTGGCATGGCGCGACAGCGCGACCCCGCCCACCGCGTACCCGCGTCAGGTCGCAGCGGACCCGCGAACATCTCATCCAGGCCGGCCTCACGGGCGTCACCCCCGCACAACTGGTGGCGCTGCAGGTCCTCGGGGCGCTGCTGGTTGCGGTGCTGGCCTTCGCGCTCACCCAGTCGATCAGCGTCTCGCTCATCTTCGCGGTGTTCGCCGCCGCGGTCCCCCGGCTGATCGTGTCGCGGCTCGGGCACAAACGTCAGGCGGATCTTCGCGAACTGTGGCCGGAGGTCGTCGACAACCTGACCTCGGGCGTGCGGGCCGGGCTGTCCCTGCCGGAGGCGCTGTCCGCGATCGGGGTCCGTGGACCGGAGCAACTGTGCGAACCGTTCAAGCAGTTCGGTGCGGACTACCGAACCACCGGCCGGTTCAACAACAGCCTCGACCGGCTCAAGGACGCCCTGGCCGACCCCGTCGGCGACCGGGTCTGCGAGTCGCTCCGGGTCGCGCGCGAGGTCGGCGGCACCGACCTCGGGCGGCTGCTGTCCACCCTGTCCGGGTTCCTGCGGGACGACGCGCGCACCAGGGCCGAACTGCTCGCCCGGCAGTCGTGGTCGGTCAACGCTGCCCGCATGGCGGTCTCGGCGCCGTGGCTGGTGCTGATCCTGTTGGCCACCCAGCGCGAGACACTGCAGGCCTACGACACCCCCACCGGCACGCTCATTCTGGCCATCGGCGCGATCCTCTCGCTGATCGCGTACCGGCTGATGATCAGGATCGGGCGGCTCCCCGAGGAACGCCGGGTACTGCGGTGAACCTCATACTGATCGGCGCCCTGCTGGGCGGACTTGCGGGGGCCGGCCTGCTGATGGCGATCCTGGCCTCGCCTCCACTGCGCCGGCCGACGCTGTCGGACCGGATCGCCCCTTACCTCACCGACGCGGCCAAACCCTCCCGCCTCCTGACCGGCAGCGCGAGCGGCGGCACCGTCACCGCGTTCGGCCGGATCACCGCGCCGCTGGTACGGGACGCGGTGAAGTTGATCGACAAGGTTCTCGGCGGCCGCGCCTCCGTCGCCCGGCGGCTGGCAGCGCTGGATTCACGGCTCACGGTCGACCAGTTCCGAACCGAGCAGGTGCTGTGGGGCGCCGCCGGGGCAGCGATCGGAGCGGGCATCGGCCTGCTGGCCGTGCTGTTGGGTCAGTCCAATCCCGTCGTCCTCGTGCTGCTGATCCTGGCCTGCGCCGCCGCCGGGGTGCTGGGTCGGGACTGGTGGCTCAGCCAGGCGGTGACCAAGCTCGACGCGGAGATCATTGCCGAGTTCCCGGTGGTCGCCGAGATGCTGGCGCTCGCCGTCACCGCGGGTGAGGGCCCGATGGGTGCCATCGATCGCATCACCCGGCTCGCGCACGGTCCGTTGGTCAGCCAACTCGCGGGCGTCCTCGCCGAAACCCGCGCCGGAATGCCTTTCCTGACGGCCATCAACGGTCTGCGGGACCGGACCCGACTCGAGCCACTGGCCCGGTTCCTGGATGGCATGGCGGTCGCCATCGAGCGAGGTACCCCGCTCGCCGACGTGCTGCGCGCCCAGGCGGCCGACGTCCGGGCGCTGGGCAAACGGCAACTGCTGGAAACGGGCGGCCGCAAGGAGATCGCCATGATGGTGCCGGTTGTCTTCATTGTGTTGCCGATCACGATTCTCTTCGCGCTGTATCCGGGGCTGCTGGCGATCACGGCGGTCGCCCAGTGACCGTTCCTCACGTCGTGCCGGCTCCTGCCGATCGACGCCGCACGGCTCGCGGCGATCCCTGCGCACCGACGTTCGCACGATCCGCGCCCCGTCCGCCATACGCGCGGTCCCCCCACCACCCCACTGCGCAACCCCACCCTCCCGATCGATCACTCGATCCATCGCCCACCGCCACCCCCACTGTCGACCCGCACCCGCGGCCAACCACCCCAGGAGACCCACATGACGAAGATCAGCCAGACCGCAGCGACGTGGCTCACCACCGTGACCCTCTCCATCGTCGCCAGGGTGAACGCCGGCACGAATTCCGACGCTGGGTCCTCAGAGGATCGCGACCGCGGGGACGTTCCGGGTCATATACGAAATTGAGGGGTCTCATGGCACCTCGACGAACGGAGACCCCAGGCCAACCCAGTCTGCTGTCGCGGTCGGCGGTGAGACTCGGATCCGGTTCCTGAGACTCTGCTGGGCCGATGGTGGCGGGCTATCGTCGTCGCAGCGCAGTCACCTTGGCGCGGTTCGCGGTCTCGATCTGAGCCCTGAGGCTTTCGATCTCGACGTTGAGAGCGGTGATGATGCCCTTCGCGCCGAGGATGGTCCGCTCCTGGGACTTGACCTTGGCACGGAGTTCAGTGACTTCGGAATCCAACGTCTTGATCTTGACTTCGCGGTCGAACTCGCCGGGTGTGAAGCCGGCTCGCTTGCCGACCTGTTCGTCCCATAGTTGCAGGAGGTGTGGCGCCCGGAACAAAGTCGCCTTGCTTATGCCCGCTTCGATCTGGAGGTTGACCTTAGTCAGGGCCCCGTCGGTCCTTTGAACGGTTCCTTTGAGAAGACGGTTCATCGCTTCTAGGATCGCCTCTTCGACTTCGGGGGACACTATTGCCTTCGCCATCATTTGTGCTCCTTCCTAGGACGCGTTGGACTGCGTCCAGTTGGCCTTTGAGTTGTTCCCGGTTGTGCGGGTCCAACCTTCTTTGGCTCAGTAGTCTCTTGTAGGTCGCGGCTTCGGCCTCCCATGACGCGCGGTGTTTGGGAGTGACCAGCGAGTTGGCGCATCGGCCCGGTGCGCAGCGTTCCAGCGCCAGCGGTTGGTCTGGGCCGTCGGTCGACGAGAGGCACTGCGCTACTTGGCGGTCTCCTAAGCAGACATTGAATCGGCCGATGAGCAGGTTCGGAAAGGTTGCTAGGAGCCGTCTTTGGGTTGCACCGCCGGCGACGTTGATGGTCCCTCTTACTCTGTCGGCGCCGGGGCCGGTAACCGACTCCGGACCCTCGAGGTCCAGGGTCGTAGCGAGCTCCTGCGCTGCGCGTGCTGACTCCGCACCGAGGAAGTCGCTCCGCCAGCGGTCGTGTTCCGCGGTGTAGCCGCCGGTGATGGCGCCCGCCATGGCGCGGCGAAAGGCATGTTTCAGCTGGATGCCCGCCGCGATCTCACCACCCGGTTCTTGTGCGGCGATCTGCGCCATGGTGCGCCGCAACATATGTGGTGAGACCCGACCGGCGGGGATCGTGGGCAATCCGGTGTGCTCGCTCGTCCCGTTGATGTGTCCGAGGAATTGCGAGATTAGCGCTCCGGCCTGGAAGCCGGGGGTGGTGGCTGACGATCCTTGGCGAACGCTGCCGAAGAGGTGGTCGCGGTCGCCGAGTCGCTCGAGCACGACGATCGCGTCCGCGACGGGTTGTGTGATCCACCAGAGGCGATGCGACCAGTGAGGATTGCCCTTGACCAGGGCCGAGCGTATCGCGGGAAGCCCGTAGTGCTCTGTCAGGGCGTCGCGACGCAGCTCCTGCACCTCTGAGTCGCGCATCATGGTCAGTGCCGCGATGACGATGTAGCAGGCGGTTCGGAGCATCGATTCCTCGCGTCCGAGGCGGTATCCGTCCAAGCTGGCCGCCCAGGGGGTGTCGCGACCGTCGAGCTTGGCTGCGGGCTGGTAAAGCCCGTTGAGGGTCCATTGACCCCGACGGACGTGTTCAACGACCTGCTGTCGCCGCGCGCTGACCGACGGGCGGGTGCCGTGGAACTTCGCTGGGATCGGGTTTGTTCCGTCGCTTAACATCAGTCCCAGCAGTCTCCAGTGCACGACCTGCTCTGCGTCTTCCCCGTCTGCCCGTGGTGGGCGTCGGACGGGGATCACCGCTGTTCTCGAGGCAAGAATCCGATCGACGCGCAAGGTTTGCCCGGGCTCCACTTTCGAGGACGGCTTGGCGGTGACCCGGTCGTATTCGGCTCGGGCCAGAAGGATGTCTGACGAGAACACTTGGACGTAGGCCAACGCGGCGCGCAGCAACGCTCGCCAGGTTTCCGGTTCGAGCGCGTCCGTTGCCAGTCCGAAGGCCTTGTTCGGGGCTCGTCGCGGAGCGGAATGCCACTGGTAGCTCGGGGTATCGGTGTAGGTCACATGTGTCAGGACGCTGCGATATAGATGAATCCACTTGAGAGCAGTGAGCACCGCGTCGTGGCCATTCTTGCTCAGGCTAGTGGCGTGGCGGTAGGCGTGTTCGAGGTTGCTGGAGGTCCAGTCATCGAGATCGATCGGCAATCCGCTCTCGCGGGCCCAGGAGTGGATCGCTTTGATGCCCAGCACCAAACGCTGGACAACGACGGGGCCGCGGGGCCGGTGGGTGCAGGTCGCTTGCGCATCAATCAGGGCAGGGTGCGAGGGTGCCAAAGCGATCAGCGCGCATTCCTTTGCAGTGATCAGCCAGGATCCCGACAAAGGCGCAAATTGGATTCGGCCCCAGGACCTGTCCCGGTTCGCCGGCCGCCCCAGACAGTTGAGATCCCAGTTGGTTACGGAATGATCACCAAACACGGGTGCAGGGAACTCGGGGAGGGTTGCGCGACCGTGCAGCACGAGCGCCTCCGGGCCGATCAACCCGTCGCGGTGGGGCGCGGTAAAGCTTGCCTGCTGTTGGCCGTTCATCCGCGATCGCAAAGCCTCTGCGCGAGCGGGATGTGTAGGGCGGAGGATGTTGAGCGGGCACTGTTGACGGCTTCGCTCGGGAAGCGGTCGACGACGGCGTCGATCCAATCGAGGCGCGGTCCCCAGACGTTTACGAACAGGTTCGGGTCTGTCGTTTCGCGCAACTGGTTGATGTGCTGTTGCATGAGCAGCAGTTGCGGTAGGTGGTCTGCGAAGACCACGGAGTTCGTGCAGCCGATGCAGGCTACTGGCCGAAGCAGACACAGGTCGCCCGGACGGGTGTGGGGGCCTTGGTAGGGGTCCGTGCAGGCACTTACTCGCAGGGATTGCTCAGCTGTGGATTCACTTGCCGTGCTGCGCGCGAGCTCTCGAATATCATCGCCCGCTGCGGAGTCAGCTGCCACCGTCCGAGCAGGATTCACCACGACGTTGACGGTGGTCGCTGCGAGAGTGACCCGCTCCTGAGCGTCGCGGATCGTTCGGCCGGCGGCCGCCATGGTGGATGGTGTCTGTTGATAGTGCTTGCGATAAGTGCGCTCAGTGTGGTCGCCGGATATCGCACCCCATAGGGAACCGCCCTGGGCAGCACGTACCGCCTTATGGCTCTTTCGGATTCGTCGGCTGTCGTGCGGCTTGGACAGGCCCAGCGCATGGTCCTGATCGAACTGGACGATGCCGTAGTTTTCGTGGCTCATCTGCGCGATGGCCACTCGATTCGATCGGATGACCGTGCCTTGCCATAGCGAAGGTCTCCCGGTCGCCTCGCGGGCGTGCGCAGTGCAGGCGATCAGATCTCGCAACGTGACGTAGGTCCGACCAGACCCCAGAGCGGCGCGGATCTCTATCGTGTCCCGCTTTCGGGCACGGGTCTTGGTGAAGCGAACGGTTGCGGCATCGGCATCGAGGCGAACGTCGTCGATGGTCAGCGCTCTCAGCGCCTCCGGCTCGCGGCCGGTTCCCCACGCAAGCAAGATGTAGAACGCCAGCATCTCTCGGCGGCTTAGTGTCGCTGTCAAGCCGACCGCGCGGGAAACGTCCAACGCTCGAAGACCAAGCGGGCTCCCGTGAACCGCCTCCAACGAGGCGACAAAGCCTTTCTCCCTCTGCAGATCTCGCACAAGTTGGTACTGAGTGGGCTCCGTTGCCAGACAGTTCAACACCCACCGATGGACATCTGGGGCGCTCTCCGCCAACCCCTGAAAGCGTTGGAGTCGTGCTAACGCGGCACCCACGTCCTCTCGCGCCGCTCGCCGCAGCGCACGGCCCTCTTGACGGCTGTATTCAGGGAGGTTGTACTCCCAGTCCGCCTCTGACACCGGGCACGGCGTGAAAGCCCAGTGCTGCACAGGATGGCTGACCACCGCGTTCCGCTGAACTGCGTATCGCAAGATGGTCCGGAGGCGACGCAGATACTTCCCGGCCGTATCAATTCGGACGCTGCCCTGGAGGATCGAGTCCTCGAACTCCACCAGGGCATCCCGTAGCGCGGGTGACGCCAGGACAATGGGTTGACCATTCGACCGGCGGCCACAGAAACGTAGGAAGCGCTTGATCGCTGACGAGTAACCCGTTGCGGTGCCTATCGACACATTCCCCAGCTGGCAATACGCGAGCCACAGGTCGGCGAGCTGTCCGGCAAGTGCCGACGACACAAATGTCGGCGGGTCGACAATGACGCCGAGATCCCTGCCCCCACCTAAATTGAACCCGCGATAGACCCGTGCATGGCTGGTCGGCGTCACAGCGACTCAGTCGGGCCGACAGCTGGCAGGTCCGACTCCTCGTCCCACTCGGCCATGACGGCCTCGACGGTCGCACGTAGGTCTTCGACGTAGCGGAGATAAACCGTTGTGGTGGCAGGCGATGCGTGGCCTAACAGGCGCTGGACGGTCAACAGCGGATTCAACGCGACCGCTTCACCTATCGTTTGATCCGGCGCCTTGCCGGCTTGCGCGTGAGCACGGTAAGCGTCGGCGGCGGATCTCACCAGGTGACCCATCATGCGGACGGCGAAGGTGTGCCTGAGGTCATGCGGCGTGACCCCGCCAGCGACCTGAGTTGCGCTCGGGAACGTCGCGACCCGGCGGCTTGCGGAGTTGAACACGACGTTCCATGTGCCCGGGCGGGGCATGTACCCGTTGCGGCCGAGAAAGAGTGCGGCTGGCTCGAGGTGACCGTCGTTGTGCTCGATGAACAGTCGGCGCCGTGCAGCCGCGTCGAGACGGTGCAGGGCGACCGCTCTGGTGCGGTCCCCCTGAGCAACCGTGACGAGTCCCGGAATGTCTGCACCAGACCGAACGACGATGAGGTCGGCTCTGCGCGAACGATATTGGTCCTGATGGGATCGGACGACCGCGGCACGGTTGCCTCGGATGTATTGCCGGGCCAGTTCAACCGTTCGGGTGGGCACGTAAACAGTGCGGGGTTGGGCGCGCTTGGCGCATGCTTCGAGGGTGAACTGTCCAGTCGGTTCGTCGCCGCCGGGTGCAACGTCGACGGTCAGCACGGTGCTGAATTCCCGGAGACGCATCCCCGTGGTCAGGGCGAGTTCCGCACCCAGGCGATTGCGTTCCGGTTCGAAACCCCGAAAGCCCGGGTCCAGTCGCCCATCCGTCGTCATTCCGAGGAGACCAACATCCCGGAAGGCTCGCCACTGGCCGAGGGTCAAATGCCGAACGTCGGCGTTCAACCGCACCGGAACTGACACCACCGAGCGCTGCCCAATCTCAATCCACGGTCTCCCACTGATCACATCACGGGCAACGAGGAAGTCGACGAGGCGTCGGATCACGAGCGCTTCGGTTGCCCAGGACGCTGTTGACAAGCCTGCGCCCAACCGCTCCGCCCGGTAACGCATGATGTCCTGCTCAGTGACCGCCGTAAGCGGAACACCATGCGCGGCAAGGGCGTCCACGAATCGGCGGGCCGTATACGCATACTGACGGATACTCAGCGGGGAGAGAGTGTGGGCCATGTGCAGGCCGAACTGGAACAGTTCAGCTTCAGGATGAAGCCCCTCGTCTAGAAACAGCGGCGGTCTGTCGCCCAGCGCGGCGCGCCTAAGAAGCGCGTCCACGTCGATCTCCAAGCCCATCGCAGCGGCGGCGTGCGTCATCGCGTCGCGATCCAGGAATGAAACTGTAGGCACGGGCTTCCTCAACAAGACGATGAACCGGGAGTAGGGGGGCTTGAGCCTCTGCGAACACATCGCGGTGCCCAATCAACGTCGAAGTGCGGGCTCTTGTCTCATGGCTGGACCAGCTGCGGACTCCTCGGCGAATAGGAGCTGTTCCTGGGTGATCAAATTCATGGGAGAACACGTGCGTCGCCGTCGAGCACATTCACCAGGTCTTCCAGCGTCGAGAAGACACTGCGAGACTGACCCTTCGCAACCTGCGCTTGGCGCAGCTGTTCGCCCGTATGGTTCTCCGCAGCTACGTAGTCTGCATATCCTACGGCGCAGCAGAGGAACATCATGTCGATCAAGTCGTTCGCTCTCCAACGGGTCCTCGGGTTCATAAATCTCAGAGTGGCAATTCGCGTGTAGTAACCCAGCATGCGAGCAGCCAGGAGCAGTTTGCGCACATCACTCAAGCTCAGCGCCGGGAGGTCGGCCCGGTCCGCGGCCGCCCACTCCAATGCGGCGTCAACCTCGTTCGAAAGATCCTGGCACACAGGGATAGTCGTCATCACTTGCTTGGTCTTCACGGCATCGGGACGGTTCGCGAGCCAGTCTGTGAACTGCTGATTCACCTCCACCCATCGCGGTGCCTGGTCGCGCGGTAGCCGATCGGGATCGAGCAACACATCGGCCATCACCGCCGACGACGAAAGGGCGAGCTGGAACATCCTGGGATCGTCCGACTCCATAAGCGTCACGTCATCGGTCGTCTCCCTCATGAATGCCATCGGTTCGAGTGTAAAAGCCGCCCTCTCCGGAGGTGGATCGAAACCCAAGACCTTCGCCACGGTCGCCGTAACCTCGGCCTGCCGAACCTTCAGCGGATGTCGCATCTGCCAGCCCCCAGCGAGATCGGCCATCGTTCGCCCGACCTCGTATCTGCGATCTCCATGCAGTTGGCTCGTCTCCAGCAGATTGCCAGACGACACTGGCAGGATGATCTTCCCGTCCCGCTGAAGATCAATCAGACGCCGAGCCGGCCCAATTTCACCCTTCCGTCTGATCTGGGATTCATCTTTGACGCAGTCCGCCAAGGTTCGCCAATGGTTCTGATCGAGATACACCACTGCGCGTCCTTGTATCGCGTCAGCCGTGGTGGGGCTGTAGACCTGCGAGATCATCCCATGATCTCGCTTCGTCACGTTGACGACCCACCAGCGATCCCAATCAAAAATACTCCGAGCAATCTGCGAGTCGTATGCGCGACCAGGGACCTCCGATGCCTCCGACCAAACCTGCGCTCCTGACTGCATGATGAAGCCGACTCGGTGCTCGACATGATCGACAATCCAGTACTTAAAGGTGTCAGACGAGAGCGGCCCTGGAGGGATGATCACGTGTGTCTGACTTCCTTCATGAGACTGGTGGGGAACATGAATATTAGCGCCTGCTGTCGAAAGCCCCCCGCCGCCACGCCGGATTCCCAAGAGCAAATGAGTCTGGCCAGCACGTAGATATAACTGGCTGGGTGATGATCACGGTGATGACGGCGATCGTGGTGATCGCGCTGCTGGCGGTCTTCCGCGGACAGGTCGTGGCCGCGGTGCAGAACGCCTTCGAGTCGGTGTCCAACGCCCGCTGAGCCGATCGGACCTCGGCCGGCGGAATCACAGCCCAAGTCGCCGGCTGACCGGCGAAGCTGACCGCGGGTCCGCGGTCGCCGAGTTCGCGCTCGTCCTGGTGTTGCTGCTGTTGCTGTTCCTGGCGCTGGTGTCCGTCGGTCTGTGGGCCTACACGCGCACGCTGCTGACCTCAGCGGCGGCGGACGCCGCCAGGGTGGCCGCCAACTACGACGCCTCGGCGGAGGCCGCCACTGCTCGAGTTGGTGAATTGCTCGGCGACGGATTGACCGGGGCGACGCGATCCACGCTCGCCTGCACCTCTGGCATCCAGGGGTTGTTGGTGACCGTGCAGTGCACGATGGAAGCGCCCGGGATCGTCGGGTTGCTGGACGGCGTGATGCCGACCGTGGAGGTCACGGGACATTCAGCGAAGGAAACGATCGGATGAGGCCCGCGGCGGGCCTCACGCGGCTCTGGCGGGCGCCGGTGCGGTGTCTGGCTTCGCGGTCGTTCGTCGTGCGAAGGCTGGCACGTCCCTCAGGCGGCTCGGACTCGGATGACGGCCGGGCGATGATCGAAGTGATCTTCCTCGCGGTGCTGATCCTGATTCCGACCGTCTACATCTTGGCTGCCTTCATGCGCATCCAGGCCGCAACCTTTGCCGTGACGCAGGCCGCACGCGACGCCGGCAGGGTGATGGACTCCGCTCCGACGGTGAGCGAGGGGGTCGCCCGCGCCGAGGAGATCGCCCAGATCGCGCTCACCGACCAACGAGTTCCAGCTGAGGGACTCGACCTCAGGTTCGTTCCTGCGGGTTCCGAATGCTCCGGCGGCGAGATCGCCCCGAGCCTTCGGGGCGGCGATGTATACGACATTTGCGTGGTCGCCGTCGTGACGCTACCCGGGGTGCCGTCGGTGATGACCGGCAGCAACAACACCATCACTGGCGTCTTCACCATGCATGTCGGGGACTTCCGGGAGGGCGGGTGAGGAGCGTGCTCGGTACCCCCGCGGATGGGCCTGCGCGTGTGCCCATTGCATCGTGCGTTGACGACGACCGGGGATCGGTGACGCCGCTGGTCATCGGCATGTTGATCTGCCTCTTGCTGCTGACGGCGGGCGTGACTGCCGCCGGTTCGGCCTTCCTGGCCGGCCAGCGCCTGCAACGGCTGTGCGACGGTGCGGTGGCTGCGGCGGTCGGTGCCGTCGACCCGCGCCGATCGTCGTCCGCGGGGGTGACCGTCCGCGATCCGATCGCAGCAGCGAATCAGTACCTGCGCCTTCGCGGGCCCGACGTCGGGGCTGTCGTGGATGTCGGTGCGGACACCATCAGCGCTCGGTGCAGCAACGACGCGCCCATCACGTTCGGCGTCCTGTTCGGCTCGCCGACCCTCGCCAGGACCGTGACGTCGACCAGCCAGCCGATTCTGAAGGAAAGCGCCCTCGGTGGCGGCCTACTTGGACCACCTGATCACAGCGAACGTGCGACCGGCCCCGAAGGGACCTCGATATGAGCAAACGCAGATGTGGTGCACTCCGGGCGGCACCGTGGCGTGTGGCGGGATGCCTGGCTGTGGTCGCGGTGCTTGCCGCGGGATGTACCTCCAGTTCCGCCGACGGCCCGACCGGTTCGAGCGGTTCGGGGTCGTCGGCTACGGTGAGCCCGTCTGTCGCGGATGTGTCCAGCAGTCCTAGTTCGTCGGTCGCGGCCAGTGATGTGACGACATCACCCGAAACGGCAACAACCCCAACGGAAGTGTCCGCACTGCCCGACCCTGCCCTGCAGGAGGCGACTGACCGAGCCGCAATCGAAACGCAGTGGAAGAAGTTCTGGAATGTGTCCGAGAACATCATCCGAACACCGGCAGAAATGCGCGAAGCCGCACTGGGCGAAGTTTCCGCGGACCCAATCAAATCCAGAATTCTCAATGCGGCAAACAAATCGGCGTCGGAAGGTATCGACTACTACGGCTCGGTCGTTCAACATCCCTACTGGGTTGACCCTGTGGATGGAAAAGACTTTGCCGTCATGCGGGATTGTCAGGACCAGAGCCAATACGGCTCAATCGAAGTCGCATCCGGCAACAAGAGAACGGTTGGCGTCGCTAGGGACAGTCTGCAAGCTGGATTCGTCAGAGACTCTCAAGGCGTATGGCGCGTTCAAAATATTCAGTTCTTGGAGAATGTTCCATGCTGAGGAATATCACGAATCTCATTCTCATTGCGACAGCATTGGCGACAGCAATAGTTTTGGGAGTGTCGCAACCGAGCCTTGGGGCAGATGTGTCCGTGGAGGAAGGCGACGGCACCGGAGACGGCTGGCTTGACAATGTCATAATCGGAGCGACCGATGGTACCGATTCATCGACAGAGTCAGTCAGCACAGATGGGAATCCTACGGACAAGTCGAGCTCCGGACCGTCCGCTCCTCGCGATCCAATGGCGGGGCTGGGTCAATCTCAAGAGGAGAGGTATTGTGGATGGACGGATCCTTTTGGGCAGTTGCCCGCGAACGACCCTGCATGGAATGGCCACTCACCAAGCGAAGGAGTCCTCAAGTGGAAGAGTTGCGCAGTCCTCTTCCCGGGAGCGCCCGGCGCACCAGGCGACTTTGAAGGACGGCCTGTCGTCTACGGGTTCTTCCCCAATGGCGCACCTATTGCGCCTCCGCCGATTGATCCGGCGATCCTCGCCCAGCGAGCCTTTCGTGAGCTCGCGATACCCGTTCCCGTGGTGAATGCCGGCCCAGATCCAACGAAGCTCGCCGTCAACCTGTGGACCTGGCTTTGGGTGAACAACAACCCTGGCCAGTCAGCGTCACTATCACCGCCGGTGCGGTCTCCGTCACTGCGACGGCGTCACTGGCGTCAGTCACCTGGACGCTCGGCGAACCCGCAGCCCAGAGCGACACCTACCAACCCGGCAGCCCCGCGACCATCACCTGCCAGGGCGCCGGCACCGCCCCACCCGCGTCCTACGACTGGAAAGCCCAGCCACCCTGCGGCTACAAGTACCACTGGCGCTCACTCAAAGAACGTACCGGTGGAACCGGCACCTGGCCCATCACCGCCACCACCAACTGGACCGTCACCTGGCAGTCCAACACCGGAGTCACCGGCGGCACCACCCTCAACGCAACCACCAACGACCAGTTCGACATCGGCGAATACCGCACCGTCCTCGTCCAAGGACCCGGCGGATGATCCACACCCCAAGGGGATTCGCCTACCTTCAACACATCGACCGTCAGCCCCGAACTCAACGGCGCATACGAGCCCCGCCCACTGAACCAGCCACTCCCCCCAACACGGGCTCGTTCCCGGATCGCTCAGCTATTGGACATCCAATCGTCTTTACGCTCCGACTTCGTAGTGGACTTTCGCAGTTTTCGTGGCTGAGGTAGCCCTGTCCTGACCGAGATTCCTTCTGAATCCTCGTGACTCGCCGCATCAAATGATCAACCGCGCCAGGGTCTCATGAGACTCTATATCTGCACGATAGGCACGTGCA